>CBDVDL010000087.1:0-7609 GCA_965372735.1 uncultured Alphaproteobacteria bacterium
TCCCAGATGTAGCTGTATTCACCGGCTGATGAGACGGTTACCGTTGCCGCTTTTACTTGCCTGCCCAGCAAATCGAAAATCTCTATGGACACAACAGCAGGACGAGCGACCGTAAAGGAAATTCTTGTTTGCGCATTGAAAGGATTCGGGTAGCAGCCGGTAAGCTGAAGATGCTGTGGAAGGGGAACAGGTGTTTCGCCCGTTCGTGAGCAGCTTGAAAAATCCGACCATGAGCGGGGGAGAAGGCGGTAATTTTCGGTGTAGGGAGCTGTGGAATCCTGTTGGCTGAGGATACCGGTGATGCTGACGGGCGCATCAGGTTCAGCTTGACCGTCAATATCAGTGTCCGGGTCGAGATAGACATGAAACAAGCCCATTCCATCAATGACTGCAAGTTCAGCATCCTGCCCGGTTTCCGGCCACGGATCGCCGCCGACAATCGTGACGCATATCAGCTTTACCAGCATTCCTTCATAGCGCTCGCCGGAGATGCGGGCTGTTCGGCAATTGATTTCTATCGGGCTGGGAATAGAGGTGTGCTCTGTGACATCAAGAATGGGAACGCACGGGTCGGAACCTTCAGAGATAATCTGACACAAGCCCGCATCGTGAGACACCCAACCCTCGACAATAACGCAGTCGCCCGCCATGACATTCGTGGATGACGGATTGCATCGAATGTTAATACCGGCGCTGTCATCCTGAATGTAGAAATCCGTTTCCTGAGGATTGAAAACATCGCTTCCAACTGTTGCGATGCCTCGAAGAGACACGAATTCACCCACATGTACGGGTGTTCCATTGGTGGTGTCTTCCTGAGCTTCTCGAATGGATAGATGCAGCGTCTGGCAGGGGCACTGATTCTGGCTGCCGGGTGTGGGATAAGCGATTACCCAGTCAAGAGAATTATTGTCGGTGTCTTCATTATCCGGACAGCGAGAAAGGGAATAGCTAAAGCCGCTAACAGGATACGCGTCCGGTGCGTTGGAGTCTCCCTCACCGTTGCAGACATGTCCCGGTGCGCAAGACCCATAACAGACGCGGTCGATAACGCTGGTACCGTGGCGCAGTTCGATACCGTCGCAGTCATCTCCCGACGGTCCACCCGCGTCATCCCAATCGATTCCCTCTCCGGCGCCGAGGTTGAGGTTTCTATCTACATACGAGCTGTCGTCCGTGTTGGCAATCACATAGCAGCCATCGTCGGGGATGGTGCCGGAAAGATGAACCGTTCGATAGACGCCGCCGGTGGCACCTGAAATGCCGACGAGGCTCCAGCCGGACAGAGAAACTCCCGGAGTGCCGCAAAGCTCGGTAAAGAGCTCAGAAGGCTCATCCACTCCGGGAGTATCATAGAGGATTTCGTTGATAAGAACGTGCTGCGCTGATAGAGGGCACGCGAGCGCGAGGAGAGTCCACGCGCAACTAAGCAGGGTGACTTTCTTAAGCCTGCGAGGAAGCATTTTCCCGACGTGCCGTTAAGGTTCTTCGCGCTATTTCAGGTAAAGCACTTTGCCCGTAACCGCCGCCGCTCCGGCTTGAAGACGAACGAAATAAAGGCCGGTGCTGACCGATTCGCCCGCGGTATTCGTTCCGTTCCAAACGTAGCTGTATTGACCCGGTGCTTGAACGGAAACGGTTGCCTGCATGACTTCCCGTCCCAGAAGGTCGTAGAAGCGCAGCGAAACATCCGAATGGTTCGGGACGTTAAAGCTGATACGGGTCGAGGCATTGAAAGGATTCGGGAAGCAGCCGAGGAGTTCGAAACTTTCCGGTACATCAGCCGCGAAAACATCAGCCGCGACATGCTGAAGATCGCTGTAGGCGCGCGGCAGAAGCTGGTATCCCTCGGTGTGCGGCGATGATGCATCGTATTGTGATACGATACCGGTAACATCAAAAGGCTCTTCCGGTTGAGTTTGTCCGCCAATATCGGTATCTTTATCGATACGCATGGTGCAGCTTCCGCTCTGGTCGGTGATGGTTATATTAGCGTTTTGATCTGCCGACGGCCATGCGTCGCCGCCTGTGATGGTGACACACTCGATGGTCACGAGCATTCCCTCGAATTCTTCTCCCAGTGTTTCAATCGTGTTGCAGGGAAGAATCATGGGGTCGGGAACAGCCGTATGGTCAACGACCTCGAGGTCCCATGTGCAGCTGCCGCCGCCCGAAGACGTGATTTCGGTTAGCCCGTTGTAGTGGGCAATCCAGCCTTCGATAACGACAACATCGCCGGGGATAACATTAGCGGTTCCGACGCTGCCGAAGATATTGACTCCCGCGTCGTCATCCTGAATGTAGAAATTGGTTGTTGCGGGGTCAAAAGTATAATTCGTAACCGTGGCGACACCTTCGGTGTGAACGAATTCACCGAAGTGTGCCGGAGTTCCGTCGGCGTTGTCTTCCTGAACTTCGCTGAGGGTATAGTAGTGAACATCGCAGGGGCCGCCTTCGTTGGGTTCACCGGGAGAAAGCTCATCGAGAGTAGCCCAATCCGCTCCGTTATCATCCGTGTCCTGATGGTCAGGAAGCCGGCCGATGGAATAGTTGATACCGCCAGCAGGATAAGGGTCCGGTGCATTGGTGCCGCCTTCACCTTCGCAGTCATGCCCGGGTGCGCACGGACCGTAGCGCACTTTATCAACCACGGTTGCTCCAGACCGGAGTTCGAGGCAGTCGCAGTCGTCTCCCGAAACAGAACCGGCATTCTGCCAATTATGGGGTGAAACCAGATCCACATTGTTGACACCATTGCCGCCGACAACAAAATAGCCATCCGCCGGAATAGAGCCGGAGAGTTGTACAGTAAGATATTCGGAACCGCCGTTTCCATTGATGCCAACGAGCGAATAGCCCGAAAGGTCTGTTCCGGCGGGACCGTAAATCTCGGTAAACATAATACTCGTGTCATCATCGCCTGCGGTGTCGTACAGGATTTCGTTGATCATGACCTGCGCTGATGAAATACTCACGATCAAAAATAGAGCCGTTAGGCAAGCAAGCCAAAGTGTTCGCATGGGAACCTCCTTACATGAGGGTGAAAAGTTGTTATGGTATTGAATCGAAAATTATTGTTATTGTTTTTCGCGTTTCTCATCGCAGGTTGCGCACAGCAGGTAACAGAAAGTGGGAATGAAGCGCCGCGACTTTTTCGGATTCCCGCACAGGTCGCCCGCAGCGCCGACGGCGTGTTTCCCGCTCTAACTCTTGACGGGTATGTTCAAGATGAAACGCCCGACTCTCTGCTGACGTGGGCGGTTTCCGGAACTCAGTATTTCGTGACAGCACTCAACAGTTCCGTACTTAATGTGAGCTTTTCCGCGGGCTTCGAAGGTGACGAATTTCTCGAAATTAGAGTCACCGATACCGAGGGATTGGAAACGCGTCAGAGCGTTCGTTTCAGCGTCGTAAACATGGAAACCAAAGAGCAAAGCGAAGAAGACGGAACGATGACGATTAGCTGGACGAGTTCGTCTCTTGCATCGGGGAAAGTCTATTACGGCGAATCCATAAATTTCATGGCGCGGGAAGTTACGGCTTTTGGTGAAACAGGAACGACGTTGTCTGTGCCCCTGAAAGCCGTCTCTGCGTATCATACTTACTGGTATCGCTATGTGACGGTCTCACCCGAGGGCGAGATTGTTTTTGAAAGTCCGCTTGACAGTTTTCAGACGTTCGAGGTTAGTTCCGCACCGCTCTTTCGCATGACCACGATTGATGTCAGACAGGGCGATAGCCACTTGATAGAAACCCCCGCCGGTAAGCGGATTTTAATCGACGGCGGCTATGGAACCCATGAACCGTCCTTCGGTGATGGTTCGTGGGACGGAGACGGTGTTCCGCTGGCGGTTAATTATTTAATGGGCCGCGGGATTGTTTGGCTGGATCATCTTGTCGAGACTCACCATCATGCCGACCATTACGGCGGACTCTACGATGTCCAGAGTTCAAATATTTCCTATGGCGAGTATCACTCGCCGTCACCTCCCAGTGATCTTGTTGTCGGCGAGGAATGGGATATTGAAGACTCGTCTGTTGTCGTGACTGTGCTGAATGTGGATTACCCGGAAGGAATCAGCCGCGACAATGAGAACAACCGCTCTATCGTCTTGAAATTCTCAATCGGTCAGATGGATTTTATACTGACCGGTGACGCCGAGACGCCGGTAAACTCAAAAGTGATTGACCGCTTCGGCAGCTTTGTGCAAAGCGAAGTGCTGAAAATCGGTCATCACGGTTCCAGCGATGCAACGAGCGCGGAATGGCTGGATACCGTACAGCCTCTTTTCGCCGTTATTCCTTGCGGTGCGGGTAATCCTTACGGCCATCCTCATTATCAGACCATTGATCTCTTGGAAGAGCGAGGCGTGCGGATTCTCCGCACGGATGAGACCGGAACGATTGACATTCTCACGGACGGCCATACATTTCTTGAAATCCGACCCTGAGAGAAGAAGTGTCAAGGAACAAGTAGAGAATAGAAACGGGCTTTTTAGCAAAAGCCCTTTTTTATTGGATAAATTTCCAGCGACCGTCGAGCCGGGGATTCAGGGGAGAATGCTCCTGGATGTATTCGACCATAGCATCGCGCATTAGAACACCGGCGGGTGTCGCTTCATCATAGTGTTCATAGAGCTTCGCCATTCCCGAATTACCTTCGAGAAGGTAGTCTGTCGTGATAACGCGATAAAGCCGACTTGGCTCAGGTTCTTTGCCTCCGATTTTAAAGACCGTGATGCGGTCGCCGGGCGGCCTGTTGCGGTCCACCTCTATCTGCATTCCAGACACGAACATGCCGCTGCCTCCATACGAAAGCTTATCCTCAAAGAGCTCCCGGATAAACGCGCCTGTGAGATGTATTTCGACGAGCTCATTTTCGAAAGGCAGTACCGTGAACACTTCCCGAGGGGTAATCTTGCCCATGGAAAGATCAGCGCGTACACCGCCTCGATTCGTGAAGGCGATATCCCCCTTCAGTTTCCATCTCATGGCGTCGCACACGAGATTCCCCATCAGCGTTTCTCCTTCGCCGATGCGAGGGAGATTCACAAGCGTTTCGCCGACGGCTTCGTCGAATCCTTTTTCGACGCGAGCGACATCTGCATCAATGGGCTCAGCAATATCCTGCTCTCGTGGAAATTCATCGGCAAAGGTCGTGAGCAGCACACCTCGATCAGCGTATGGTTTCCAGCGGATAATCGTCTTGGTTTCCGGATCAATCTCGAATTCAATCACGGCGATGGAACTTCCCTTGGCATACCCCTGAAAACAAGGAATATGTGTTACAGGATCCACCCAGGGTTCCTGATAACCGACATGGATGTGACCGCAGAAGATGACGTCAGCGCCGCGGACCCGACGGGCGATATCAAAAGCATTGTACGCATAATCGGACGTCCATCCCTTCGCTTCCCGTTCTTCCAGTTTTTCATAAGCTTCCACGCGGTCATAGGGCAGGCCCACATGACAGGCGAGAAAGACAATATCCGCTCCCAGAGCTCGCACCGTATCGATGTAAGCTTGAGCATAGGAAATTTCGGGGGCGAAGTAAAGGCCGTGGATGTTTTCGGCGAAACTGAAGCGTTGTGTTTCGGTCGTCGTTAATCCAACAATAGCTATCTTTAGGCCCTGAAACTCCCGGATGATATAAGGCGTTGCATATAGCTGTATCCCTGTTTCTGTCGTATCAAGAATGTTGCACGAAAGAATGGGGAACGTCGCCCGCGACAGGCAGCTGTCTTCGAGCATTTTGCGGCCAGCGTCGAACTCATGGTTGCCAAGAACAACAGCATCATAGCCGATAGCGTTCATATAATCAGTAACAGCCCGCCCCGCCGTCTTTGTACCAATCATAGTACCCTGCCAGATGTCGCCGGTGTCTATCAAGAGAGAACCCATGCCTTCTTCTTCGGCGCGCTTTCGCATCTTACGGATGATGCAAGCTGCGGATGCCGCTCCACCCAAAGACGGCGGAAATTCGGGGTTCATGAACGTGGCTTTCCCTGCGTCAATCCCGCCGTGAATATCGTTGGTATGTAGAACCAGAAGACGATGTGGCTGTGCGGCTATGGATAAGTCCGCGCTGAAAAGGCTTCCTAAAAAAGCGGCTAAAAAGATGAAAATAATCATGGGGTCACCAAACTAATTCTTTAGCAGTTCAATGTCTATTCATAATTCTAACGACAGGGCCAATTGTAATACAGTGAAATCATGCCGCGCCAGAGGCCTGTCTCGACGCGGTCCACATTCGTGCGCTCTCCACCGAAACGGGTGTTCGGAAAGAGGTCGGGATGTGTGTAATTCACCTTGCCGAATTCCATGCCGAAGTCGACGGTGATTTGTTTGTGCTGCAAGCCGATACCGGCCGTAAAAATAGAAAGCGTGCGTTCTTCATCGTCGGGAGCGTCGGAAAAATACACTCCGGCGCGCACCGGGACTCCCCGCACTACCTGCTGCTCCACACCGGCGCGGATATCAAACACGTTGCTCCAATCGCTCCGGCTCTGGGAGAAGTTGATGATTTCCGCTTCGAGCGTGATGCGCGGCGAAAAAACATTTTGAGGTCGGTATTGAACGCCCAGACTGTAGCGTGACGGATACGTGACAATGACCGAGCCGTTGGTGGTCTGCACGCTGTCGCCGTCTTGCACGAAGGCATCATATTTGAATTTATAATCGCCGGTCGGGAACAGCGCGCGCGCGCCCACAGAAATACGTTCCGAGCATTCATAAGCAGCGCCGAAAATCATCTCCGCAGGGATGCCGTCCGGAGAATATTCAATCCGCGTGACCTGATTGGCGGAATCTTCCGGAATCCAGAAGGTGCCTTCTTCATACGTCCAGTCCCCGGAAAAGAGACTGACGCTGAATCCCACGCGCAGCGGAATATTTCCCTCTGCAGCAGCCCCAAACGTTATACTCCGCAAATCCCCGGAAATGTCCAGCCGGTTGTTCGCTAACGGCAGGTCGAGGATGCCTCCCACCGCATTGCGATTACGTACCTCTTCGTGATAGCTGTAGTCGAATCGATAAACCGAATAAGTACCGATTCCAACCGCCAGCCGAGGGACGGCTGTTTGCGGAACGATGTAAGTGACGCCTCCGTCCAGTTTGGAATAGATATGATCATTCAGGACGTAGTTGTTGTACGCCAAAACGCCGTCGAAAGCGTCATGGATAGGGTAGGCGCGGGTCTCTTTGATGCGGGTCATATCCGCCGCGGCATCAAAACGAACGCGAGGCCCCTGACCTGCTAAAAGAGCCGGATTGCCCAACAGAGTCGGAGTTCCGGATTCGCCGGTCAGTACCGTGCGACCCAGACCCAATGCTCGCGCGCTGTAAGCGTCAGGCCTCACCCCAAGTAAAGGTTCGGGAAAGAGTTCAGCGCCGATGCATGCTCCTGATAACACAGAGACAAGGAGAAAAGTGATGAACGTTTTCATGATAGTCGCTTTATATCCTAAGTGTTCGATTTTTTAACCCAATGCTATTTGGCAGTTTTTATGAACAGATTATTCCGGCACGCCGGAAGTTCACCTTGTGCTTGTATAGTCAACTTTGTGAGCGTTGAATAACGCGAACACATCTTTGAAGTCTTGGTAAATTT
>CBDVDL010000088.1:0-7522 GCA_965372735.1 uncultured Alphaproteobacteria bacterium
GAGACAGACGGCAACATACTCATTGTTTTTCAAATTGTTTTTTTCAAGGAATTGACTTGTTTCAGATTCTGTTACCGTATCGAACCACAGTTCAAGTTCTCGAGACGAACCGTTTTCAGCACCCGCCAAAACAGCTAATTCAAGATTGAGACTTACTATATCTCGTCCTTCTTCATAGGGAATCGTTCGATTTAGGAAAGGAGCTTTTCCGAGTGTTTCAAAACCGATTCGTTCTTTCGCACCGGAAAGAAATGCCAAGAGTCCATTGCGAAAGAATCGTTTGAATAGAATAACGTGACTTGGGTGACGTCGTCGCAATTCTAAGACAAAAGAGATATTCGACAAGATTCCCTTGTGCTTTTTCAGTTTATCATAGACGAGAATCTCGTCGATGTAGGGACAATATTTCAGAAGAGCTGCGCCGACTGAGTCAAGTATAACAGTAATATATGCGTCAGGAAAAGCGTAGCGAAGAGCTCTAATCGCCGGAACAGCCACGAGCGTGTTGCCGACTGAACCATTGCGAAAGATGAGAAAACGCGGTGCACTTGGCGGCATGTCAGTGCTCTTTTTCCAAGAGAGGATAGACGACTTCGAGAACATTTTGAGAGGTCACGGAAAAAAGACCATCTTCACCTGAGTGAATTCCTCCGAGCGTAATATGCCGGTCGCTTTCAGGCGGCGTCCAGAATTGAGTTGGTTCTGCTCCAAACAATCCTATTGTCGGTGTTCCGACAGCCACTGCCAGATGTTTGGGGCCGCCGTCGTTGCCGATAAAGAGGCGGCACTTCTTGATGCTCGCGGCAAGGACGCCCAAATCTGTCGGCTGCACAACGCGTGCTTGGCTGTCAGCAACGAGTTCAGACACTTGCTGCGCGGTGTTTTCTCCCGCACCGGCAAAGAATGCAATCGCGGTGTTGCATTTTCGGAGAAGATTTCGCGCGACTTCTGCAAAGCGTTCCGGCGGCCAGCGCTTATATTCGCGGCGACTGTAAACACCAAAAGCAATCACTCTGGTATCTTCTGTCCAGCCGTTTTGCTTCCAGAGCTCTAATGCATCTTCTTCGTCTTTAGGTTTGAGAAAGATTTCAGGAGTGCAGTCTGCCTGCGCAACATCCCCGAATGGCTCCGCGAGTTTCAATTTATGCAGCGCGCTGTACGCTGGATGACTTGAATCCTGACAGGGCACCCGATGTGTGAAGGCCCAGCGCCGACCACGGTAGGCGATACCGATTCTCACAGGAGCGCCGCTCCCTCTTGATAGAAGAGCGCTGCGAGGATCCGACAAAAAATCGAGAACAGCTTGGGGATGAAAACGCCGAACAAGTTTCAGGGTATGTGCGAATTCAGAAAGGTTCTTCAAAGGTCGAAGTTCGATGATTTCCGATACAGCGGGATTCTCCTCGAATATGCGATAAACTTGCCGCTCGCACAAAACAATAATCCGTGCATCGGGTCGAAGTTGATGCAGAAAACGCAAAGCGGGAGTCGCCATCAAGCTATCCCCGATGCGTCGAAAAAGAAGAGCGACAATCGTGGGATCCCTCTTGGAAAGAGCCGTTGAGATATGCGAATTCTTCATATAATCAAGAACACTGTTGCACTATTCTTTTTGCAGTTGAGCATGTCCCTCACTGAATTGAAGATCATAGAGTCGCCGGTAGGTGCCGTTTTTGGAAAGGAGTTGCTCGTGTTGTCCGGATTCGATGATTCGCCCCTTGTCGATGACGTAGATTCGGTCGGCTTGTTGAATCGTAGACAGGCGATGCGCAATCACAAGCGTCGTGCGATTCCGCAGGAGCCGGGAAATCGCTTCTTGTATCAAAGCTTCGGATTCCGAATCAAGTGAGGACGTTGCTTCATCGAGGATGAGAACCTGTGGATTGCAGAGGACAGCGCGAGCAATAGCAATCCGTTGTCGTTCGCCGCCGGAAAGACGTGTCCCACGTTCTCCGACACGAGTGTTGTAACCTGAGGGAAGTGCTTGAATAAAGGAATGAGCGTTCGCTATGCGAGCCGCTTCTGCAATTTCTTCATCCGTAGCATCAAGCTTTCCGTAGCAAATGTTGTCCCGAATGGAGATATTGAAAAGAAGGATTTCCTGTGTGACGATTCCCATGAGCCCTCGTAAGGAATGCAGCGAAATATCGCGAAGGTCATGGCCATCAATCGTGATGCGTCCCTGCGTGGGATCATAGTAGCGAATGAGCAAATCCGCCAAAGTAGATTTGCCGCCGCCGGAAGGTCCAACGAGTGCGATGATAGAACCATGCGGAATTTCCACAGTGCAGTTATGCAGCACGGGTTCGTTCGGAAGATAGGAAAAGGAGACGTCTTCGTATCGAATACTCTGCGAGAATTTTTCCAATTGATGCGCATCGGGGACTTCAACGATTTCGGGAGGCGTATCCATAACTTCCCAGAGACGACTCAGAACCGCTCGCCCTTTCTGAATTTCATTATACATTCTCGCGCATATGGATACCGGGCGCATCATCGAAAAGAGCGCGCCGCAGAAGACAACAAACTTGGCTGCCGTAATTTCACCCGATGCTTGTACCACAAGATTCCCGCCGTACCAAAGTACAAGGATTCCGATTGCGGTGGTAAGAAATTCCGACAGCGGAGCCGCGAGGCTGTCGAGCCGCATGAATTTCAGGTAGATTCGGAAGTAGCGATAGCTTTCCTGCTGAAAGCGATCGATTTCATGGCCAACAGCACGAAATGCAATCACCAGCCGCTGAGCCGGAAAAACTTCCTGCAGGAACTGAACAATATCCGCCGTCTTTGCTTGAGCGCGGCCGCTGTAGGTCTTGAGTTTATTGCCGATGCGAGCAATCAGCCAAACAGCAGGGGGGACAATGACAAAAACCGCGAGTGTTAAGCGCCAACTCACAAAAAAGGCAAGCCCGAGAAAAACGAGAGTGAGCGCGGCATTGCGCAGAAGTTCGGCGACATTCGACACCGTGAAATGTTTGAGTGCGTTGACATCATTGACCATTCGCGAAACAAGTTCTCCGGTGCCAAAATGCGAGAAGAACGGCAGACTATGTGACTCGATGTTTTCGAACAAATCGTTTCGCAGCATCATCACTGTCTTTTCTTCGACGCGGATAAAGACGATTTTCTGCAGATAACCACTGACGGTCTTAAAGAATATGAGAATAATCGCGACGATACAAATCCAGCCGAGCACTCGTCCCGCCGGATTTTCTCCAAGAAAATCCAACAGCTCGTTTTTCATATTCTGACCTGCTTCCGCGAACGTCTGTTCGTGGTGTAAAGCCCGGCTGTAATCCTCCAGGATATTGTGACGTACTTCGCTCAATTGTTCTCCGATAGAAACATCGGCTCTTAATTGGCTTCGTTCAATTGCTTCAGGGGTGCGAGTCGTCAGCACAATATCAAAAACCGGATAGAGCATCGCGATGGAGAATCCGCTGAAGAGTGCGAAAACTCCCATGAGCACAAGCCCCATGAAAATCCGTGCCGATTGAGGTCGCAGGTATTTTGCAAGCCGCCCGTAGCCTGTCATGTTTCTCTCGATTTCGTGTTTAATTCCCGAAGATAAGCGTATTTCAGAAAGGTATAATAACCGGTCACCCATGCAATGACGAGACCGGCAAAGCCGTCAAGAAATCCCTGCCTCAGAATGAACGAACGAAAAAATGCCCAAGGTGCTCGCACACACAAATCAAGGAAAGTCGCACGTCGGTTCCGCCGGTTCATCGCTGCTGCTGCGGCTCCAGCATACCCTAATGACTTCTGCACATGGTGCTGAATATTCCGGTAGGTGTAGTGATACAAATCGCCTGCAACCCGAGACATTCTCCCATGAAACTGGACTTCCGCATGCGGTTCCAAACCTCCCCATGTGCCGTGAGATTTTCTGTAGAGGAAAAGCCGCCACTCCGGATACCAGCCGCTGTGGTTGATAAAACGACCGAGGTAAAACGCATGGCGATTCAGTTCAAAACCGTCGAGTTCGTCAAGTTTCTTCCCGAGAGAAAGGATATTACGGCGAAGTTCCGGGCTGATTTCTTCATCGGCGTCAAGGCACAAAACCCAGTCTGTCTTTGCCGCATCCACTCCGAAATTCTTCTGGTCGGCAAAGCCCGTCCAGTTGCGTGTTAGTATTTCCGCGCCAAGCTCTTTAGCAATGTCAAGCGTGCGGTCTGTCGAGCCGGAATCCACGACGATGTTATGCTCGCAAAAATCAGCGCTTTGCAAACAGCGCAGAAGGTTCGCTTCTTCATTCAGCGTGACAACAACGAGTGTGATTGGTAGTATTTCTTCTTTCATCGTGCGGCACGGACTTCATTATAAAAAGCGAGTGTTTGTTGAACCATTTGAGCGCGAGAGAACTCACCCATCACGAGTTCTTTCCCTTGTGCGCCTCGTTTCTCGCGTTTAGTTGAATTCTCAAGGGCGTTTCTAAGCGCGTTTGCCATTGCTTCCACATTTCCCACAGGGACTGTCCATCCATTGATGCCGTCGCGAACAACTTCAGGCAGGATATTCACATCGGTTGCCACAATCGGAATACCCCAAGTCATATATTCAAGGGCGACGCGGCAAATCGCTTCAGAGCTCAGCGAAGGAATCACGCCAATCGTCAGTTCTGCCATCACGTCACGGACGTCGTCGACTTTTCCGGTGAAAATCACTTTGTCGGCGATACCGAGCGTTTTTGAAAATTTTGCAAGGTCATCAGAGGTCTGTTCGCGCGCGTCGGGTCCTGTGATAATCAATTCCGCCTGTGGAAAATCAGAATGGATTTTCGCGAAGGCCTCAAGGAGAAAGCGATGACCCTTTTCCGGTGAGAGTCTCGCAATGACCCCAAGCAGAAGAGCTTCCTTCTCGATTCGATGTCTCTGACGAAAATCTCCCGATTGCGAAAACTGTGCGAAAGTTTCCGAATCAAAACCCGGATAGATAACGCGAACTTTGTCTGAATGAAGCTGAAACGCTCGCAGGTATCGGTGCTGAGACGCGCGGCAGCTTACGATGATTCCATCCGCTACGGTTTCATGGAGCCAGCGGTTCATCATGTTTTTCTTAGGGGAGCGAGGTTCCCCGATCGTACGGATAAAAACTGCTCCCGGCGCATGACGCCTGCCATAAAGCGACAGAAAGAGGTGACCGGGCGGGCAGTGCGGGTTCAGAACATCCGGTTGAAAATGGCGTATCGTGTCTGCGACAAGTTTTTTGCCTTGCAGAACTTCGCTAAAAGTAATTCGATTCAGGTTTGCACTGGCATCGTGAGGAATTTTGCTATCTCGCAGCCAAGATGCCAGAGGAGAGTCCCGCTGAGTTAAGACGAATACCTCATGCCCGGCTTCCCGCAGTCCCATAGCGAGTTCCCGACACTGCCAGACCAGAGCATTGCCAAAACGCACATATGCCGTCAATAAAACTTTCAGGACAATGCTCCAAAAATATTTGCGTGAACCAATATAAAATTGAATGGGAAGATTGTCAAGGCACGTTCGGGATTATGCTTGCACTGTGACAAAATTTTGCGTATTTTAGAGAATATCCATTCCAATAAAATCACATAGAGGTTCTTATGTTGAAGATCCGTCGGTTGATTTTCTCATGCCTCATCGTCTTTGTCGTTTCGCTGAGTTTTGCCGAACCCCGCTCGGTAACGATTCTGCATGTCAACGATATTCATGGGCATTTTCTGCCGGAACCGGCGCACTGGCGAAACGATAAAGCTCTGATTGGTGGTTTCGCAACTCTTTCTCATTATCTGCGCGAGAACCGGGTACAGCATCCCGAGGCACTTTTCCTGCACGCGGGTGATTTGATGACAGGAAATCCCATCTGCAATTTTGAGCACCGCGGCGTGAAGGGCGGCGCTTTAGTTGAACTCTTAGAAAGGCTCGGCTGTGACGCAGATGTCATCGGGAATCATGAATTCGATATTTCGCAGGAAAACACACGGAAGCTTGCGGAACTTTCCTCGTATCCGACGCTTTGCGCAAATATTGTCCGTGCCGACGGCAGTTTGTTTGCTCCTCATGCTGTCGTACAGCGCGACGTAAACGGTTTGCGAATCGGAATTATCGGTCTCACTCTTCAGGGATTATCACAGATTACAACACCGAAGCACTTAAAGGGTCTTCAAATATTGGATATAGCCGAAACAGCGCAGAAATATATTGACGAGCTGGATCCGGTGACGGATTTGATTATTCTCCTGACTCATAACGGGTTCGATGAAGACCGCAAACTTGCTCAAAATGTGCACGGAGCCGATGTCATCGTCGGAGGGCATTCCCATACGCGTTTGACACAACCCGTCTGTGAGAACGGTATCCTAATTGTACAAGCGGGTTGCTACCTTCAGAACCTTGGTGTTCTCCATCTAAATGTGGACGGCGATACGGTTCAAAGTTATGAGGGTCAGTTAATTCCTCTCTTGGCAAAAGGAACACAACCGGATGCGCAAATCGCCGCTTTCTGTGACAGTTTAAAAACCCTGATTGATGCGGAATACGGGCAAGTGATTGGACAGTTGGCCGTCGATTGGAAAAGCCGTTATCGTGAAGAAAGCAACGTTGGGAATTGGATTTGCGACCGGTTGCGTAAAGCTTTCAACGGTGATGTTGCGCTTGTCAATGCAGGCGGAATCCGCATCGATATTCCCGCCGGGCCGGTGACAAAACTTCACATCGTCGAGTTGCTTCCCTTCACTAACAGCATTGTTGCGTTTTCCGCGACCGGTGCTCAGTTGCAAAAGTTCGCTATGGAACAAGCGAGCGCACAGGTGCATCGCGAGCATGGAATCGTCCAAATGTCCGGTATGAATATTACCTATCGCCGGAGCGGGGGAGAGGTCGAGAGCATCGCGTGTGAAGTCGGCGGTGAACCTCTGAACCTCAAGCGAAAATATCGTATTATTTCCATTGATTATGTCGCTGTCAGTCAATGGGAAAGATATTTAACGTTCGAACCGCAGGATGTAAAGCGCACCGGTGAGTTGCTTTCAGATTTTATTATCAAAGAAGTGGACAAGACAGGGGAGCCGATTCATTCTCGGGTAGAAGGACGCCTTCGACTTTCAACCGATTGGCGAGAATAATCCTTATCCCCAAACCGGCGCTTGTTCAAAAACCGCTCCACTTCGCGGTGTGGGTTTATCTGGCAAAGCAGTAAAATATTTCTCTAATGTCTCCAAAACCTGAGACGCTTCCGGCATGCGCAGAACCTCCGCTTTGATTGCCGCGCTGGAAGGAAGCCCGCGCAGATAACCGATAGCATGTTTACGGAAATGACGAACCGCGCGTTCTTCTCCATAGAGGTCAATCATCAAACCTAACTGTTCTCGCGCCGCTTCGAATCGTTCAACGGGCGTTGGCGGCACCGGCTCTGCGCCGGATAAAAGAGCGTTGGCCTCCCGGAAAATAAAAGGATACCCCATCGCGCCTCGGCCAATCATGACCGCGTCGCATCCGGTTTGATTCCGGAGTTCCACCGCGTCATTCGCTTCCTTCACGTCTCCATTTCCAATCAC
>CBDVDL010000089.1:0-7468 GCA_965372735.1 uncultured Alphaproteobacteria bacterium
CGCAGAAAGAAAGGCGTCATCATCGGCCCGGCTCCACCGACGACGGCGGAAAGAAAACCCGCGACCACTCCCACATAGGGAAATTGCTTCAAACTCGCTTTTCGCGGCCAAGGGATTCGCGCCAGCGTGAAGAAGACATTGAGCAGCAGAAACACTCCCACCGCTCGCGCAATAAATTCGGCTGAAAGCGCCGTATAAAGAAGAGCTCCGATGAGCGCTCCGGGAACGGCTCCTAAACCCAAGCGCGCTGCGACGTCCCATTTGAGCTCTTGGCGTGAAAAGAACGCCCGCGCGATATTGGCGACCAACAGCAAAACGGCGAGAAAAGGAATCGCCTTTCGCACACCGACACTCGCTGCAAGGAAAGGCAGGTATAGGAGACCGCCGCCCATTCCTGCCACGCCGGAGAGCAAAGCCGAAAGGAACGCACCAAACGCAAGGAGAAGAAAAACGGTTGTATCTATATCAAACAAAATTCAGTTCCGGCCGGGTTGCGCGCGGATGACTCATACACCACGGCGACTTCAGACGGACATGACAGGTCATGTCCCTACAATACCGCACGTGGGGAATTTTTTATTCGTTGGGTACATTCGGAGGAAGGGGCGTTGCATCTCTTCCGGTCACTTCGAACATGCGACGAAGCGCTCTGTCTGCCCGGCGAGCAATTTCCTCCGGAATGGTGATTTCGAACTGCAGCTTCTCAAGCGATGTGATGACGTTTTCCAGTGTGATGGTTTTCATGAACGGACAGATTTTGCAGACGCGGTAAAATTGCTTGTCCGGCACTTCGATACTAAGAAGATCCGACAGACCGCATTCGGTCACGGCAAGGAATTCCTTCGCATCGCTTTTACGAGCGTAGTCAATCATGCCCGACGTCGAGACGGTGGCGTCGGCAAGCGCCAGAACATCATCGCGGCATTCGGGATGCGCGAGCACTTTCAATCCGGGGATACCTTCGCGCATCTGTTGAACGGCTTCGGGAGTAATCTGCTCGTGAACATAGCAGGAACCATCCCACGCGATAATATTTTTGTCGGGAACGTTGTTCGCAACATGACGAGCAAGGTTTCGGTCGGGAATGAAGAGAATGGTTTTGTTCGGTAGCGAGCGCACTACTGACACCGCGTTCCCCGACGTGCAGCAGACATCACTTAACGCTTTGACTTCCGCGGTCGTGTTGACATAGGTAACCACTGCCAAATCCGGCTCGGTTTTTCTTAAGTTTTCGATGCGCTCCTGAACGTCGAGCGCGGTTGCACTGTCAGCGAGCGAGCATCCAGCGGATGGATCCGGCAGGAGCACCATCTTTGTTGGATTGACGATTTTCGCAGTTTCCGCCATGAAATGAACACCGCAGAAGACGATAACTTCCGCATCCTTGACATCGGCGGCTTTCATGGCGAGTCCCAGTGAATCGCCGGTTTCATCAGCGATTTCGAAAACCTCGGCACGCTGATAATTATGCGCTAGCAAGACAGCGCGTTTCTCTCGCTTAAGGCGGCGCACTTTTTCGAGCAGAGGTTCGATTTCTTTGACCCGCTCCGGCGTGTAATACCACGGATCGGCGCGGCTTAGTCTTTCGAGGACATCGGTCATTTATATTCTCCCTTTAGGCAACTCTAAAACGGACATGGCAGGCCATGTCCCTACGGTAGAATGAGCTATTGGCTGAAATACCGGAGAATTGTCCCTGATTCGCCGACCGCCCAGCCGTTATTTGCGTCCACAAAGGCTACGCCACTCAGCAAACTAATGGTTCCGCTGCTCTGCGGCATCCAACTACTGCCGCCATTTGTGGTGTGCAGAATTGTCCCATAATTACCGACCGCCCAGCCGTTATGCGCGCCCACAAAGGCCACGCCATTCAGCCCATTGATGGTGCCGCTATTCTGCTGCTCTATCCAACTATCGCCGCCATTTGTGGTGTGCACAATCGTCCCACCTACCGACCAGCCGTTGGTCGCGTCCACAAAGGCCACGCCTTTCAAATAATTGGCGGTTCCTCTACTCTGCTCAATCCAACTATCGCCGCCATTAGTGGTGTGCACAATCGTCCCATAAAAACCGACCGACCAGCCGTTATTTGCGTCCACAAAGGCCACGCCTTCCTGCCTATCGGTGGTTCCGATGCTCTGCGGCATCCAACTATCGCCGCCATTTGTGGTCTGCAGAATCGTCCCATAAAAACCAACCGCCCAGCCGTTATTTGCGTCCACAAAGGCCACGCTTTCCAAATAATTGCCGGTTCCGCTGCTCTGCTCCGTCCAAATTTCGCCGCCATTTGTGGTGTGCAGAATCGTCCCGCCCTCGCCGACCGCCCAGCCGTTGTTCGTGTCCACAAAGGCCACGCCTTCCAGCCAACTGCCGGTTCCGCTGCTCTGCTCAGTCCAACTATCGCCGCCATTAGTGGTGTGCACAATCGTCCCGCCCCAGCCGACCGCCCAGCCGTTGTTCGCGTCCACAAAGGCTACACCTTTCAGCCTACCGGCGGTTCCGATGCTCTGCGGCATCCAACTATCCCCGCCGTTCGTTGTGTGCAGAATCGTCCTGCCCGTGCCGACCGCCCAGCCATTGCGCGCGTCCACAAAGGCCACGCCTTCCAGCCAATCCATGGTTCCGCTATTCTGCTCTATCCAACTGTCGCCGCCGTCCGTCGTATGCAGAATTGTCCCATAAGAACAACCGACCGCCCAGCCGTTGTTCGCGTCCACAAAGGCCACGCCATCCGGCAAACAACCGCCGCTCTGCTCCGTCCAAGTGTTGCCTCCATCTGTGGTATGCAGAATCGTCCTGCCCTTGCCGACCGCCCAGCCATTGCGCGCGTCCACAAAGGCTACGCCTTCCAGAGTATAGATGGTTCCGCTGCTCTGCTCCGTCCAACTATCGCCGCCATTTGTGGTGTGCAGAATCGTCTCGTTCGAGCCTACCACCCAGCCGTTGTTCGCGTCCACAAAGGCCACGCTATAGAGCCAGTTCGCGGTTCCGCTGCTCTGCTCCCTCCAAATTGCGCCGCCGTCCGTCGTGTGCAGAATTGTCCCGCCCATGCCGACCGCCCAGCCTTTATTTGCGTCCACAAAGGCCACGCTTTCCAGAGTATAGATGGTTCCGCTGCTCTGCGGCATCCAACTATAGCCGCTGTCCGTCGTGTGCAGAATTGTCCCAAACATGCCTACGGCTCCGCCGTTGTTTGCGTCCACAAAGGCCACGCTTTCCAGAGTATAGGTGGTTCCGCTGCTCTGCTCCGTCCAACTATCGCCGCCATTTGTGGTATGCAGAATCGTCCCGTTCGAGCCTACCACCCAGCCGTTGTTTGCGTCCACAAAGGCCACGCCTTGCAGCTCAATACTGGTGATTTCGCTATTCTGGGCGCTCCATCCAATAGGCGGCGAAATTGTGGAGTTGTCGTCGCTCTCGTCGAAAATGGAAGGGTTGGTCACGCTGACAATACGCACTCGGCACAAAGCACTCGCAGGCCCTGTACAAGTCCAGTCAAAGCTTCCGTCATTGATTGTCGTGTCGACAATCGTTTCGGGCCAGTTGTCGCCGCCGTCGCGGCTGAAGAGAATCTGGACATCGCCGGCAATTTGATAGCTCATCCAAGCAATCTCCTGCACGCTATTTTTTGCCCAAACCTCGCCGCCGTTTGGACTTGTGACCGTGATGGAAGGCCCGGGCGGCTGGCCCTCGTCTTCATCGCCTCGTCCATTTCCGCACCACAGGAGAGACAGGCAGATTAGAGCGACGGGCCACAAGATGAAAGAAAGAGCACGCATGAATCACCTCATATTTAACTAGATTACAGACTCCCCAAATGCTTTTCAAAATTCTTGACTTTAGGAGGGCGTTTGCCTTTGACGGACATGGCAGGCCACGTCCCTACAATGCACCGCAGGCGAATTCATATCTACCATTGCGGATCTGGAGACCCACAACGGCGGTAGAAGTCTCCCCGCAGATCTTTAGCGAATGAGGCGTCTTAGATTTCCGCTGAGGGCTAAGACGATTTCGTCGGAGGTTAGTCCTGCTTCAAAGAGACTCGAAACCATCTGGCGAGCTTTCTGCGCGTCTCTTGCGTCGAGGCTTGGATTCAGACAGATTTTTCGTTCGATGTAGGGACGGATGATTCCGATGTCGCTCGCTTCAAGGGTTTCATCTATATTCAGAAGCAATATCGCTGAACTCTCTAAAAGAGAGTCTCGCACCATCGACGGTAAGTTTGATAATTCTTGAAGAGACGCGTGAACGATAGCACGGTCTTTCCATTTCTGGATGCGACCGGCGGTGCTGTGGTCAATCGGCATCAACGCAAACGCTCCGGCATCTCGCGCTGTCGAGATAACCTCTTTATTTAACTGCACGAAGGTACGTGTCGGTTCCAAGTCAACGAGTCCGATGCCTTGACGAAAGAGAATGTCTATTTCGTCAGGGGAGCGCCCTGCGAGCGCCCGCGCTTTGACAGCGAAGACAACAGCTCGCTGCTGCTTTCTATCGGCTTTCAGTGCGACGGGAAGATTGCCGCAGAAAATCTGTTTGTCTTCACATGATAGTCGAAGTCGCGCCATTTCCTTCATTAGCATCCAGGTCGGCGTAATATTATCTTGCGGCAACCAGACGAGATGTATTCCCGATGGGAGAAATTGCAATTGCGACGGCGCTTGCCTGAGACTCACGCCCTCCCAATCAATCCGGGGACTCATGCGAACCAAGATGCGCAGAGAATCGGAATGCCCCAACAACGGTGGACAATCGTTCAACAGGTAACTCAGGAAATCTTCGGCTCGCTGACCGACATTTTGAATCACGTCGCGATTGATATACTGCGTATCATCTTCGTATTGATGATAGAACGGATGATTTCCGGAACTCCAGAAGCCTACGGCAGGAACGCCGGCTTTAAGAAACGGCGCGGCATCGGTGGACCAATGAAGCGACGAGCGATAGAAATGCAGATTCTCTTTTTCTTCGTCACGCAGGCAATTTTTATATCCTTCCCATGCAGAGCCCAGAAGCTCTCCGCCCGCCATGCCGACCGTTCCATCCCCCTGGCCAACCATATCGAAGTTCAGCATCGCGACGATTCGTCCGAGAGGAACGGTCGGATGCTCCACGAAATATCGCGAGCCGAGGAGACCGTCTTCTTCGCCGGTGAAAAAAATGACCATCAGACTGCGCTTCAAAGGTTGTCCTTGCGCCATCGCACGCGCGAGTTCCAGAACAAGACCGCAGCCTGATGCATTGTCGTCGGCACCGTTATAAATAAGATTCTGACAGTTGGTACCGAGATGATCCAAATGCGCTCCGATGGCGACAATCTCACCGCTGAGTTCTTCATCGGTTCCATAGATAAATCCCATGACATTTTGCGCTGAATTCGCCGCAACCTTGGGAACGCGAGCGGAAATCCAGAGTCGTTTCTGAAGATCCATGGGATTCGAAGTCTCTTTTAAGGAAGCAAGATACGTCTTTCGGGAATAGCCGGTGTCCCGCAGCAAAAGTTCGAGGATGCGGTCGCCGATATAGAACATCGGTACCTGCGGTTCGTAGATACTTTCACTGACCGCAGCACCGCAAATTGTCCGACCTTCCTGATAAAAGAGAATCGCCGCCGCTCCTCTTTTTAGCGCCCAAGGGACAAGTCTGTGCCGGGGATAGTCAAGGCTGAAATCCCATGCCTGTTCGGTGAGTTCTTTGCGAACGATGACAACAGCTCGGCCACGAATATCCAAATCGCCATAGTCGTTGCGTCCTTTGTCGGGTCGGTCAATTCCATAGCCGACAATCGCTGCCGGAGCCATAAAAGCTCCACTGCCGGAATGCGTGACGAGAGCGAAATCATCGCCGTAAGTGAAACTGATTTTGCCGAAAGGAGATTCCATGAGCGTCATCGCCGCCGCGTCTTCGCGCGTCACGAGCATCGGCACTTTCTGGAAGTAAGTGCTGTCCCATCCCGCGGGAAGAATTCCTGCGGAGGCGAGTTCGTCCGCGAGAAACTGCTCGGTTCGCTGCCCTCCCGCAAAACCGCTTCGGCGACCCTCGAATCGGTCGGAGGCGAGTGTTTCGATTGTCGTCATCGCCCGGTCGGCGTCAAAGGCATTCGTCTGCACTGCGAATACAGCGAAAAGTAAAATGACGAGAGGAGATTTCATACGGCTTTCTTCACTTTCGATGACCGGCGATTGGATTTTCTTTTCCCTGTGCGATTTTGGGAATTTCCACTGCTGGACTTCCCGAGAATCGATTTTAAGTATTTACCTGTATAACTCAGAGCGACTTTCGTGATTTCTTCCGGCGGGCCTGCCGCGATGATGCGCCCTCCTTCTTCCCCGCCCTCCGGTCCTAAATCAATCACCCAATCGGCGCATTTGATGACGTCGAGATTGTGTTCGATAACGACAACAGTATTTCCTTTGTTGACCAGCGCCGACAATACCGAGAGCAGCATACGAATATCGGCGAAGTGCAAACCGGTGGTCGGTTCATCGAGGATGTAAAGCGTCTGTCCGGTCGCGACACGCCCCAGTTCCGCAGAGAGTTTGACGCGCTGAGCTTCTCCGCCGGAGAGCGTCGTGGCTTGCTGCCCCAGATGGATATAGCCCAATCCGACATCATAGAGCGTCTGTAATTTCCGCGCGATAGAGGGAATGTTCTTGAAAAACTCCAAAGCTTCGGCTACGGTCATATCCAGCACATCCGATATCGATTTACCGCGATAGCGCACTTCGAGGGTCTCGCGATTGTAGCGTTTGCCTTTGCACACTTCGCAGGAAACATAGACATCCGGCAGGAAGTGCATTTCGATTTTAATAATCCCGGCACCCTGACAGTGCTCGCACCGCCCGCCTTTGACATTGAAGCTGAATCGACCGGGAGCGTACCCCCTCATTTTCGCTTCGGGAAGCTGTGCGAAAAGGTCACGAATCGGAGTGAAAAGCCCCGCATACGTCGCTGGATTGGAACGAGGCGTACGCCCGATGGGAGACTGATCCACATCCACGACCTTGTCGATGGCCTGCGCGCCTTTCAGCGTAGAGTAATCAAGCGGCGAATCTTTGGCATTGTAAAAATGGCGTGCCAATGCCCGGTAGAGTGTTTCATTAATGAGCGTGGATTTGCCGGAGCCTGAGACACCCGTGACAACCGTCAGCGTTCCCAGTGGGATTTCCAGATTGACTTTGTGCAGGTTATTTCCACTCGCACCGAGCAGATGCAGGAATTTTCCATTGCCTTTCCGGCGCAGATTGGGAGCGGAAATCGTTTCCTTACCAGAAAGAAAACGCCCCGTGATAGATTCCGCGCTGGCGGAGACTTCACTTGGAGTACCGTCCACGACCAGATAGCCGCCTTCGACTCCGGCTCCGGGTCCCAAGTCCACGACATGATCCGCGCACTGTATCATTTCGCGGTCATGTTCGACGACAATGACAGTATTGCCGAGGTCGCGGAGTTTTGTAAGAGTACGGAT
>CBDVDL010000090.1:0-7431 GCA_965372735.1 uncultured Alphaproteobacteria bacterium
CGGGTTATTTAAACAGCGAGTCATCTTCTGGATCCTCTTTTCCTATAACTGCGTGCGTCTCGCCGCCATTCTTTATGTAACTCAATTCGCCTACTCACTTTTGGCAATCATCATTGCCGAGGTAGCTGCTTTTTTGATTGGGTTGGTCTTCTACTCCGTTGCTTATCGCTGGACAATCCGTCCTCTCATCGCTCAAGATCAGAATCAAATCGAACACATCGAATGGCGAAGGTTCAGCCGTTATACCGGGCTGAGCTATGTAAGTGAAATCGCCGGCGCTTTGCTGGCCGCCGCGACTGACTTATTCCTTGTGACAGGTATTCTCGGGGCGGTTGCTGTTGGTTACTACGGCGTAGCCAACAGGATTGCGACGATGATTAGTCACATCCTACCCTATCAGAACCTGAGATGGGTCATTGAGCCACTCTTCTTCAGTGAATATGGGTCATCGAAAGACAGCTCTGCGCAATTTGGGTACACGCTGCTGGTCAAGGCTACCTCTTTCATCACACTCCCCATTGGGATTTGGCTTGCTCTAATGGCCAAACCTGTGATTGTGCACTTGTTTGATCCAGATTACGTGCAGGCAGCAGGCATCCTCTCCATCATGGCTCTGTTTCTTCCCATGGTGGCGCTTCAACAGCCCCTGGGTCTGATACTCCAGAATGCGGAGCGAATCGATTTACTCATCTATAGTAAAGTGGCCGGTGTCATTAAAATCGTGGTGGGATTATGGCTGGTGCCCAGAGGGGGAGCAATCGCAATGGTATGGATATCAGGCTTAGCGTACTCGCTTCAAAACACGCTCTTTTATATCTTCACCGTAACAAAGCTCGGAATCCGAGCCGACCTTGCCGGACTGCTCCGGCTTGTCGCAAACAGCGCCCTCACCGCTTTTCTATTCCTGCAAATCCGGGACATGTTCACCGGAGTTGGCGGAATCTTTTTGAGCGTCCCATGCTTCGCCGCGATCTATCTTGCATTAAATATACTGCACAAAACTTTCCGGCCTGAAGAAAGAGCGTTCATAAACAGTCGTCTGCCCTATCCATTCTGGAAATTTTAATCCTCCAGCGTCTCTTTCCCTGGCAAAAGTGAGCGAGAATGCCGGGTTGACAAAACTGCCAATCCCGACTTATTAAAAGGGCAACCTACGGCGTTTTTGTCTCTTCCGTTTTATTGGTGAAGAGCATCTCCGCATTAGGAATGGAAGGAGTTCGGACAGCTTCGGGTGTCGGTTCGGGGATTCTCCAATCTTTGGCCAATTCTTCTTCCTCGTCCGGAGGACGGGCAACGCGAATTTTTCTATAGCGCGAAAGGCCAGTGCCTGCAGGAATCAAATGCCCCATAATCACGTTTTCCTTGAGACCGGAAAGAATATCCACCTTCTTTTCGATGGCGGCTTCCGTCAGCACACGCGTTGTTTCCTGAAAACTCGCGGCGGATATAAAGCTGTCGGTGGAAAGACTCGCCTGTGTAATGCCCAGAAGCATCGGCGTTGAAACAGCGGGCTTGGCCGGACGGGCTTTCGCTTCGGCTTCCCCGGCTGCTCTGAGTCTGCGATTCTCCCGATTAAAATCCACTCTCGGAACCATTTGCCCGATTTGCCATGAAGAATCGCCGAGTTCTTCGACAATCATCTTACCTAACATCTGTTCGTTTTCGCGGATAAACCTCAGCCCATCCACCTGATCCCCTTCCAAATAAGGAGTATCACCGGGGTCTTCAATCCGAACTTTCTGAAGCATCTGCCGAACAATCACTTCGATATGCTTATCGTTAATGCGCACACCCTGCAAACGATAGACATCCAGAATTTCTCGAACCAGATACTCCTGAACCTTCGCCGGTCCCAGAATCGCCAGAATATCCTGAGGAGTGACTGAGCCTTCCGAAAGACGTTCCCCCGCTTGAATGTGATCTCCATCGTGAACAAGCACATGTTTCCCATAGGGAATCGAATAGCTCTTTTCTGTTTTGCCATCCAGAGATGTAACGATAACCTCTCGCACACCTCGCTTCAGAGCACCAAACCGGATCGTTCCTTCAATCTCGCTGATAATGGCCGGTTCTTTAGGACGACGAGCTTCAAAGAGTTCTGTCACTCGCGGCAAACCACCGGTAATATCCTTTGTTCGGGATGCCTCTCTCGGCATTTTCGCCAGCGAACCACCCGCTTTAACTTTGTCACCCTCACTGACCAGAAGGTGAGCTCCGACCGGCAGCATATAGTTGCCGATCTTCTTTCCTTCGTCATCCAACATGAGGATATGGGGATTCAATTTGCGATTTCTTGTTTCAATAATTACTTTCTGTTTCATCCCCGTCACTTCATCGACCTGCTCGTGGAAAGTTTGCTCTTCCTTCACATCGACAAAGTGAACCACCCCCGTCGCCGCTGTGATAATATTATCCGCGTAGGGATCCCATTCGAAAAGAGTATCTCCCTTCTTAACGTTCTGCGCATCTCCGACAAAAAGTCTCGCTCCGTAAGGCACGTTATATTTTGCGACGATACGGTTATTATCATCGACTACTTTCACAATTCCATTCCGCCGAATCGTGATCCGGGTGTCATCTTCCTGTCGGATGAATTCCACCGTATCAAATTCCGTCCGTCCGTCCGCTCGCGTTTGCACACGGGATTCCGCCGCAATACGCGCCGCGGTGCCTCCGATGTGAAAGGTGCGCAGCGTCAACTGCGTACCGGGCTCCCCGATAGATTGTGCGGCGATAACTCCAACCGCCTCTCCCATGTCCACCGACCGTCCGGTTGCCATGTTCGTTCCATAACACATGGCACAGACTCCCCTGGGAGTTTCACAGGTCAAGACGCTTCGAATTCTGACTCGTTCTACCCCGGCTGTGGCAATCAGAGCAGCGTTCTCTTCATCCACAATCGTATTTATGTCGAGGATTTTCTTTCCGGTAACCGGATCGATGACGGGTTCGGCCAGAACTCGTCCGAGCAGCCTTTCGTAAAGCTGCTCCGTGACCTCTTCCCCTTCTTTAATCGCTTCAAGGAAGATGCCGCGCAGGGTTTTGCAATCGTACTCACGGATAATAACATCCTGAGCGACGTCGACAAGACGACGAGTCAAGTAGCCGGCATCAGCTGTCTTAAGCGCTGTATCCGCCAGTCCCTTGCGCGCGCCGTGTGTCGAGATGAAGTACTCCAAAACCGACAGACCTTCTTTGAAGTTTGCCGTAATCGGCGATTCGATAATCTCCCCTTTTTGGCCGGTCATCGCCTTCTGAGGCTTTGCCATAAGGCCGCGCATTCCCGCGAGCTGCCGAATCTGTTCTTTGGAGCCTCGAGCTCCCGAATCCGCCATCATGAAGATCGGATTAAATCCGTCGCGGGACTGCTTCAACCGAGAAAACATCATCTCCGCAACTTCCGTCGTCGTATGGGTCCAGATATCAATCGTTTTATTATAGCGCTCACCGTCGGTAATAACTCCCTCTTCATACTGAAGCTGAATCTGTTCGACATCGGTCTGAGCTCTGGAAATCAGCTTCCCCTTTTCATCGGGGATTTCAATATCATCAAGCCCAACGGAAAGCCCGCCCATCGTTGCGTAGGAAAATCCCTGTTCTTTCAAGCGATCCAGAAAGGCCGCGGTCTCTGACATTCCCACTTGCCGAGTGCAGTAATAGATAATTTCTTCAATACGCTTCTTGGAAAGCATTTCGTTGAAGAAGCGAGTCTGCTGTATCTCCGCCGGTAAAATCTGATTGAAAATAACTCGCCCAACCGTTGTTTCAATAAGTTTCCCTCGAATCCGAACACGAATGCGTGTATGCATCCCAATTTTTCTATCATTGTGAGCCACGATCACTTCCCCGGGATCTGAGAAGCACTTCCATTCATACGGTTCGCCCTGATGCTGTTTCGTCAGATAGTAAAGCCCCAGAACCATATCCTGAGACGGCACCGCGATGGGACGCCCATGAGCCGGATGAAGGAGATTCTGATTGGCCATCATGAGCAGCCGCGCTTCCGTCTGAGCTTCATAGGAGAGCGGAATATGCGCCGCCATCTGGTCGCCGTCGAAGTCAGCGTTGAAAGCGGCACAAACGAGCGGATGAAGACGAATGGCTTTCCCTTCGATGAGCAGTGGTTGGAAAGCTTGAATCCCCAAGCGATGCAATGTCGGCGCTCGGTTGAGCAGCACGGGATGATCTTGAATAATCTCCTCGAGAATCGCCCAGACCTCATCCGTCTTCTTCTCGACCAGACGTTTCGCTGATTTTACTGTCTTCGTGTGTTCATATTCGATCAGTTTGCGAATAATAAACGGCTTGAAAAGCTCCACCGCCATTTCTTTCGGCAGCCCGCATTCATGCAGGTGCAGTTCGGGCCCCACGACAATGACGGAACGACCGGAATAATCGACTCGCTTCCCCAAGAGATTCTGCCGGAAACGTCCCTGTTTGCCTTTTAGATTATCTGACAAGGATTTCAAAGGTCGGTTGCCGTCACTGCGAACAGCGACGGATTTGCGTCCATTATCAAAGAGGCTGTCCACCGCTTCCTGCAGCATGCGCTTTTCGTTGCGCAAAATCACTTCGGGAGCTCGGATTTCAATCAGCCGTTTCAGGCGATTATTCCGGATAATAACACGCCGGTAGAGATCGTTCAAATCCGAGGTCGCGAAGCGGCCACCTTCAAGAGGAACCAGAGGACGCAAATCCGGCGGAACAACCGGAATCACCGCCATGATCATCCATTCAGGACGATTCATGCGACCGGCGCTGTCCACCTTTTTGAAAGCCTCGACGACGCGCAATTTTTTAATCGCATCATTTTTTCTCTGAACAGACGTCTCTGTTTTGATTTGAGTGCGCAGTTCCGTGCAAAGGCGAGGGATGTCTTCTCCCATCAGGAGATCTCGAACCGCCTCGCTCCCCATTTTTGCGATAAAACGTTCTTCGGGCGGCAGAGGTTCCTGCTCACCAAGCTCTTCTTCAATCCGCAGATAATCCCCTTCCGAAAGCAAATCCTTCCGGCGCAATCCGGATGCCCCCGGTTGAATGACCATATAGGATTCATAGTAGATAACTTTCTCCAGATCCCGCGTGCTCATGTTCAGGACGTAGGAAATCTTCGAAGGCAGGCTGCGGAAAAACCAGATATGAACGACGGGAACCGCCAGAGAAATATGACCCATACGGCGACGGCGCACATCTTTCTTGGTGATTTCTACACCACAACGATCACAGACGATGCCTCGATAGCGGATGCCTCGATATTTGCCGCAGTGACATTCCCAATCCTTAATCGGCCCAAAAATCTTTTCGCAAAACAGGCCGTCTTTTTCGGGTTTGTAGGAGCGGTAATTAATCGTTTCCGGCTTGGTAACTTCTCCCTTCGACCAACCTAAAATCGTATCGGGGGAAGCCAAACTGATCGAGATTTTGGTAAAACTTCCGGCTTCTGTTGCGCCATGCGTTTGATATGACGTCATCTCCACGTCTCCTCATGTGTAAAAAAGGAAAGCATTGGTCTGACCGAATCTATTCCTCAAGTTGGATATCCAAACCCAACCCGCGTAGTTCGTTGACTAAAACATTAAACGATTCCGGAACTCCGGGAACCGGCAGATTGTCGCCTTTGACAATCGCTTCATACGTTCGGGCTCTGCCATTGACATCATCCGATTTCACCGTCAAGATTTCTTGAAGCGTATGGGCAGCGCCGTAAGCTTCCAGAGCCCACACCTCCATCTCACCGAATCGCTGACCGCCAAACTGAGCCTTCCCACCGAGCGGCTGCTGCGTAATCAGGCTGTACGGCCCAATGGAGCGCGCGTGGATTTTGTCGTCCACCAGGTGAGAGAGTTTCATCATGTAGATATAACCCACTGTGACTTCCTGATCGAAGGGTTCGCCCGTTCGACCGTCGCAAAGAACGGTTTTCCCTGAAGGAGGAATCCCCGCTTTTTCCATCCACTCCTCCACGTCTTTTATTTTGGCGCCGTCAAAAACGGGTGTGGAGAAATAAATGCCGAGCTGGTGCGCCACCCATCCTAACGTTGTTTCAAAAATCTGACCCAGATTCATTCGGGAAGGCACTCCCAAAGGATTCAAGATAATATCCACCGGCGTTCCGTCCGCCATGAAAGGCATATCTTCAATCGGAACAATCCGACCGACGACGCCTTTGTTTCCGTGACGGCCTGCCATCTTATCGCCGACGGAAAGCTTTCTTTTCTGGGCGACGTAGACTTTCGCCAGCTGCACAATTCCGGACGGAAGTTCATCGCCAACCTGGATGCGGTACTTCTCATTCTTGAGTTCTGTCTGAAGGCGGAAGAGTCGGTCTTCATATTTCTCGAACGCTTGAGCTACCATTTCGTTGAGAGCACCATCATCCGTCCAGCGATACCCACTTTCGACTTCATCAGGATTGAGTTCCTGCAGCAGCGCTTCCGTAAACAGCGTCCCTTCAGGGATAAGAATATGCGTCAGATTTCGATTTCGAATCTCCGATGATTTCATGCCTTTGAGAAGAGAGTGCAATTCCTCCGCCAGCGCACGCCGCAGAGAGCTGTGTTCCCTCTGGAACTTCTCGTCCAAATCTCCGATGGCATGTTTATCTTCACGCCGTGTTTTCGGGTCTTTTCTTTTACGGGAGAAAAGCTTCGTGTTGATGACAATGCCATACATCCCGGTGTGAGCTCGCAACGAAGCGTCTTTCACATCTCCGGCTTTATCGCCGAAAATCGCTCGCAGCAATTTATCTTCGGGAGTTAAATCGGTCTCTCCCTTGGGCGTCACTTTCCCAACCAGAATATCGCCGGGTCGAACAATCGCTCCGACACGAATGATTCCGAGTTCATCGAGATCTTTGATGGCGTCTTCGGAGACGTTGGGAATTTCACAGGTCAGCTCTTCATCCCCCCGTTTCGTCTCACGCACCTGCAGCTCCAATTCCTCGATGTGAAGCGAGGTAAAGACATCGTCGTAGACAATCCGCTCACTGACGATAATGGAGTCCTCAAAATTATAGCCATGCCACGGCATAAACGCGACCAAGACATTGCGTCCCAGCGCAATTTCTCCACGCTCCGTCGCGCATCCGTCAGCCAGCACCTGTCCCTTGCGGACCTGCTCCCCTTCGGAAACAATCGGTCGTTGATTGATGCAGGTATCCTGATTCGTGCGCACAAATTTCTTTAACTGATAAGTGACCAACTCCGGAGATTTATCTTTCCCCTTGCTCTTCCCATTCCCTCCCGGCTTGGCCTTGGGGCGTAAGACGATTTGATCGGCGTCGACATATTCGATTATGGCGTCTTTCGGAGCCATCACGAGCGCTCGGGAATCTTCAGCCGCTTTCCTTTCCATCCCCGTTCCTACATAAGGCGCTCTGGGAATCAATAATGGAACGGCTTGCCGCTGCATGTTCGAACCCATCAAAGCACG
>CBDVDL010000091.1:0-7399 GCA_965372735.1 uncultured Alphaproteobacteria bacterium
TATGAAGCAATTTCTGCAGAAGACTATCCAGTCCGATATGCCGCCGAGCACTGACAAACTCCGCTTCCGGATAACGCGCTTTAGCTTCCTGAATCACCTCAGGGTCATGAACCACGTCCAGCTTGTTAAACACCAGTATCTGCGGCGTGTTTCCCACACCCAAATCCGTCAACACCTGCAACACTGTTTCCATCTGTTCCACATAGGCTGGGTGAGAAAGATCCACCAAATGCAGCAGGCAATCGGCTTCGACAACCTCTCCAAGCGTTGACCGAAACGAAGCGACCAATTGCGGGGGGAGCTTGCGGATGAAGCCCACTGTATCGGTCAGCAGCACCGTCGTTTTCGGTGCAAGTTTCAGCGCTCTTGTCGTGGAATCGAGCGTGGCAAAGAGCAGGTTTTCTTCATACAAATCCGCTTCGGTCAGCGCGTTCATCAGTGTGGATTTTCCGACATTCGTATAACCCACAAGCGCCACGCGAAACCGCTCTTTGCGCCTTGATGTGCGCGTCTTTCGGGTCCGTTCGATATGCTCAAGTTCGCGCTGAAGGACTCCGATACGTTTGCGCACAATCCGGCGGTCGGTTTCAAGCTGAGTTTCTCCGGGCCCGCGCAAACCAATACCGCCGCGCTGACGTTCGAGGTGCCGCCATGCGCCTGTCAGACGAGGCAGTAAATACTGCAACTGCGCTAATTCCACCTGCGTGCAGGCTTCCCGCGTGCGAGCGCGATGAGCGAAGATATCGAGAATGAGTCCGCTTCGATCCACAAGCCGCCGCTGCCACGCCTGCTCCAAATTGCGCGCCTGCGCCGGAGAAAGATCCTCATCGAAAATAACCAGTTCAATCTCGTCCTCTTCGATGAGCTGCCTAAGTTCTTCCACTTTTCCGCGACCAATCAACGTCGCAGAGCAGGCCGACTTTCGCCGCAAAAGCTCGCGCGCGGCGATTTGAGCTCCCGCGGTTTGAGCTAAAAGCGCCAGCTCATCGAGGTACTCAATCGCCTGCCATTCACGTTGTCTCCCCCACCACAAGCCAATCAGCAGTGCTCGTTCGGTCGCGGCGGGAACACGTCCATCCGCGCCTACCGGTGTGCTTTCGATTCTTCCCAAAGTTCATCCATCTCTTCAAGCGTTGCGTCTACGAGGGAACGCCCTCGATTTAAGAGGGTCTTCTCGATATATTGAAACCGTTTCGTAAATTTCTTGACAGTTTTTCGCAAAGCATCTTCAGGATTGATTTTCAAGTATCGCGCCAAATTCACGAGGGAAAAGAGTATGTCGCCAAACTCTTCCTCTCGCCCGTTTTGATCCCCTTTTTGCATCGCTTCGTGAAATTCTGCGATTTCCTCGTCGAGTTTCTCCCGCACTCCTTCGATAGAAGGCCATTCAAACCCCACACCAGCCGCCTTCTCCTGCACTCGAAACGCATGATTGAGCGCGGGTTGCGCCTGCGGGACGCCATCTAACAAGCCTCTCTTTTTACTCTGGTTAAGCTTGATTTTCTCCCATTGATGAACCACTTCGCCGGCTGTCTCCAGTTTCTTATCGCCGAAAATATGCGGATGGCGTTCGATAAGTTTATCACTAAGCGACCGCAAAACATCTTCAATCGTGAACCGTCCATCTTCCTTCGCAATTTGCGCATGGAATATCACCTGCAGCAGCAAATCCCCAAGTTCACCCTTCAACTCCGAGAAAGAGCCGCGATCGATTGCATCGAGTACTTCGTAGGTTTCCTCGAGCACATAAGGACGCAACGATTCATGCGTCTGCTCTTTATCCCAGGGGCAACCATCCGGCGACCGAAGGCGCGTCATGATTGACACAAGACGTTCAAATTCATTCCCGACGTTCGACATCAAATCATCTTTCTGAAGTTTCAGTTAATATTTATCCGCGACCTCCGGTCGCGGATACTTAACTCGCCGAGCCGGGGTCAGTGCACATTCCCGTATGCCAACCGATAAACTTATCGCGCGTAACCCGGCCGGAACTTCTACAAATAATTCACAAGAGTCTTATAACGCTCCGAGAGCGGCTTATCACCTTCCGGCGTAATTAGAAGATTATGAAAAAGCCCAGCGTCCGGGTAGTCGAGCGACAGCCGCAGCCGAGCGCCGCACTTCACCGCCAAATGCGACATAAAGGGATCATAAGACGGCATCAGACTAATCACCATATCCGGATTCGTTTTTTTTACGCGCTCGATATATTGTGCGCGAGGGAGTCCCAGCAAATTCTTCTGCCGGTCATCGAAAGTCATCAGATGCACATCCGGAGCTGATTGAATCCACGAGCGATAGTTTTCCCGCAGACAAACAATGAAAACCTGTGGATCAAGCTTCTGACGTATGTCGTCCAAAACCCTGCGCGCCAAATCGAATTGATCGAACTTCTCAGGGAGAAGAACCACGATGCTGCTGGGGTGAGCGCTTTGCGGCGGCCAGACGATAGCCGACGCGGCTTTCTCACGATGGCGCCGCATTCGCCACAGCGCAAGGGATAGTCGCTCTTGATATCTCTCGCGGAACGTCACTCGGAAGCCTCCGGTAAAGCATCTCTTTTCACGATCTTCACTCTGACAATTCGGTTGCCCTGCATCTCCTCGATTTCGAAGTCATAGTTATGAAACTCAACGGTAGCTTTTCCTTCGGGCACCTCCCCGAGCTCCGAGAGCAGGAAACCTCCCAAGGTCTCGTAATCTTCCTCTGTCGGGATAACTTCCTCGCCCAACACCTCGTTCATTTCTTCGGTGTCGAGACGAGCATCCGCGACTACAGTTCGCTCGTCTATCCGGTGCCAGAGAGGCGACTCCGTGTCATACTCATCTTGAATTTCTCCGACAATTTCTTCTATCACATCTTCAAGCGTCACCAGTCCCGCCGTTCCACCGTATTCATCCACGACAATCGCCATATGCATCTTTTCCTTTTGGAATTCCCGCAACAGCTCGTGGATGAGTTTGCCCTCCGGAACAAAAAACGGTTCGCGCATAATATCTTCGATAGACTTCTCCACGTTGCTGGTGATGAGCGGCAATAAATCTTTTCCGTGGAGAATACCCACGATGTCATCGATACTCTTTTTATAAACCGGGATGCGCGAATGTCCTTTCCGGCGAATCGTCTCGACGACTTCATTCAACGGAGCTTCGCAAAAAACGCAAATCATATCCGTTCGGGGAATCATGATTTCGCGTATAGTCGTTTCACCGAATTCGAAAATCGACGTAATCATCTCCCGTTCTTCTTCTTCCAGCTCGCCGTGCTCTTCGCCGACTTCAACTAACGTTCGAATTTCCTCCGTCGAAAGCGTCCACCGTTTTTTCTCGACGCCCAGAAAACGCGCCACGGAATCCGCCATCGGAAGCAAGACAACGACAATCGGGGATAAAAACCATCCGGTAGCTACCAGAGGCAGTGACGCGCGCTCCGCCCATTTGAGCGGGTTGCGTATAGCGGCAAGCTTCGGCAGGACTTCTCCCAAAAAGAGAAGCAAGAGAGTCACCACAACGATTTGAATTAAGATAACGACGATGCGCGCCGTCTGCCATTGTCCGAGTAATCGCTGCGTGGTCAAAGCGGCAATCGTAGCCGCGCCGATATTGGCCAGCGTGTTCCCTGTCAGAAGCACGATAAGCAGCCGTCGCGGATTTTGCAGAAGTTTTACAAGTCTCTTTGCGGCACCGTCTTTGCGCTCAGGCAGCGCGCTGATCTGTGTCCTTGTCAGAGAAAAGAACGCCGTCTCCGTACTCGAGAAAAAGGCTGAAAACATCAACAGCACCGTGAAGACGACCATACTTATAGGTAAGATTGAATCCATAATTTACTTCCCCTCCCCTTTTCGCAAAGCTTGGCTTTCCAAATGCTCCATGCGCTGCCTTCCCGCTTTCGTTTTATCATCTTCCCCCGCCAAATGAAGCATCCCGTGCACTGCCAGACGCGCAATCTCCGACGCCAGCGATACTCCATAGTCCGCGGCTTGGCGGCGCGCTTTCTCCAAACAAATATAGACTTCGCCTTCAACAGGAGCGCCCGGCTCGGCTAAATCAAACGCCATCACATCCGTCGCTCCCGGCAAATTTAAATACTGACGATGAAGCGCAGACATCTTGCGAGTCGATACCACGATAAAATCAATCGACGCAACAGGCTTTTCAAAGTGAACCAAAGCCTGCCGCACACATTCCAAAAGATACCGGCGGTAAATCCGTGCTCGCGGAATTAAAGAATGAACGCGCAATTCCGGCTGAGATGTGCGGCGCTTCATTCCTTTTTTCCTGCGTTCTTCTCTTCATTCTGATTGTCCTGAAATTCATCGTACGCGCGGATAATCGCTTTCACCAATCGATGCCGCACGACATCTTTTTCATCAAGGTAAACGAATTTCACTCCCTGAATGTCTTTCAGAATATCCTGAATCAGCATCAGTCCGCACTGCTGTTTGTCCGGTAAATCAATCTGTGTCAGGTCACCGGTTACCACAGCCTTCGAATTTTCTCCGAGTCGCGTCAGAAACATTTTCATCTGCGCGCCGGTCGTGTTCTGAGCTTCGTCTAAAATAACAAAGGTATTGTTCAGCGTTCGTCCGCGCATAAACGCCAGCGGCGCAACCTCGATGATGGAACGGTCCAGAAATTTCCGAAGGCGTTCCGGCGGAATCATCTCCATCAGCGCATCATACAGCGGTCGAAAATACGGATCCACCTTCTCGCGAATATCGCCCGGCAGATACCCGAGGCTCTCCCCGGCTTCCACGACCGGCCGAACCAGCGTTATTCTGTCGAATGTACCGCGCAGAAAAGCTGCTACAGCCGTCGCTACGGCAATGTATGTTTTTCCCGTCCCGGCAGGCCCGATGCTGAAAATAATCTCATTGTCGGTGATGGCTTGAAAGTAATTCTCCTGCCCCCCTGAACGCGTTCCGATAACTCGCTCACCTGTCCGGAGAATAATGGATTTCATCCCATTCTCATCCGGCGGCGGAGCAAGAGGCCTCAGGCCTGATATTTTGACAATCGTATCAATATCGCGTGTCGTAATCGAGCCTCTGCGCCGTACGAGTGTAATCATTTCCAAGAGCGTTTCACTGGTGCGGCTGTTCTCTTGTGGAGAACCTTTGAGGACAATTTTTTCGCGGCGGGCGGTGATTTTCGAGCCCGAATAACGTTGTAAATAATGAAGATGCGAATCTCCTGCCCCTAAAAGCGGTTGCAGCACTCCCTCTTCAATCGGTATCTCAAGTGTTTCAACATCCGGCTTGGCGGCGGAATTACGTGCTCGTCGTGGACTCAGTTTCTAATCTCCTTTTCAAAAACACAAAAAGCCCATTGATTTTCTGGAAGACCCGGAAAAACAAGGGCTAAACTATCAAATCTCGCCTTTCGGCAACCTATATAAGGGAACGTCCAATTCGGTTTTTTCTAACTCTGACTAATGAAATCGCGGCCTCGCGGCGTACGCTCCGCCACAATCTAATAATAACAAAAAGCAGGCCGTTTGTCAAGTGAAACTCGCCAACCAATCAGGTCGTTCCGTGCAAAGCCCGCCAGAGCCGAAAAACTTCCTCCTTTTCTTTAGAATTACCCCGCTTGTTGAACGGCTTTTTCGGGAGCGCGATGAGGTTTTTCTTCGGGGCGTAACTGGAGAAACAACATTGAACCCGCGCCGATGAAACCGACGATAACGCAATTGAGCATCAGCGGACTGGCTATCTGTCCGGGTTCCATCCCCACCCACATCACCAAAATCACATCCCACCATTCATTGACAAGATACAAATCACTGCACGCTACAATAAACAATACAACCCCTATAACACGCCACCTCTTGGCAGGGAATCTGTTTAATGCAAACAGCCCACCCGCCACAAGGATTATCATTCCAACCAGCGGCACCAGACTGAGTAAGGGGTTGTCCATCACAACCGCCGTCAGAACCGCCCACGCCAGTCCGACGATAACCATCGTCATGAGCGCGCCTGCGAATCCCCCCCCTGCAGCATCTTTTATAACATCTTCAGTTTTCGTTGACATCAAACAATATTCTCAAAATTCAAAACTCTATAATATAACAATTTGAGATGGTTTTTGCAAGTAGCGCCGAATGGCAGTTCGCTTCGGTTGTGCCGCACGGCTGTGCGCTTTTCCATTACATATACCTGCTGCAAAATCCCGGCCGGATTACGCGCAATAGTCCATCATTTGTATTTGCGAATCTACGCTGAACTGGCTCGGCGAGGCATCTACTACCCGCGACCCCAGTCGCGGATTCCCGCCGTGTCTTGGCGTAAGCGTGCCCGGAATACCCCGCCATAGCGAGTTGTAGGGACAAGACCTGTCTTGTCCGCTTGTTGTTTCCCGCCGTGGCGAGTCTCATGGGCCCGACCGGAAAAGATTCTTTCCGCCGTGGTGGGTGTGTCACCCGCCCGGAATAGAGCACACACCAACCTTCCCAAAAACTAGGCAGGACGCTCCCGCGTCCTGTACCTCTTCAACAAATCCTTAAAATAGCAACTCCCAAGCCATTCTTTTTGCCAGAACAAAGCTATAAGCGATATTTCTGACCACCCGCATAGTATCCAAATTGGGAGCTTGAGCCAGAAAGCAGTTCCCTGTAACAACGATAATATAGATGCAGACGAATACAAAACCACTACAGGAGAGAGAATAACGCAAATTTTCAAAACAAGCAGAAATAATCGCTCATGAAGCCACTTCGCATCAAGCAAGAAAACACTATCAGGAATGTTCTGAGAACTTCGAGGTTTACTCCTAACTTCACTTGTTAAAAGAGCACATAATGCAATAATAAGAATTGGAAGTGCAATAGCAGCCCACACTGCTTTAATATCCTGATCAATAATGGGTAATCGAACTGATTGGGTTTCCCAACTTCTCTTTAAAACATAATATGCCTCGTTACCGCTTTCGGTAACAATACCCGTGTATTTTGCCATAATGATTAAGTTATAACTAATATCTTGATAAGTCATCCCCACGCCATTAGAAACAAGCTTTGACTCACTAAATGGCGGACCGCCACCACCACCCAGTCCAGGAGATTGCATAAAAAATTCAAGAGAGTCCCACAGTGATGTTTGGTTATTATCAGGTAACTGTTCCTTGAACACAAGAACTACATTTGATGGTCTTTTAGTTGATTCATCGAACCTGGCATTTGTTAGTACCCATCCAGAAACCGCTCTAAAATTTTGTGAATCATTATAAATAACAAACTCCTCATCACTCCTAATTCGTTGTACATTATTGGCTGCATCTCTGGCTACCCACGAGAAAATTGTCTCAAGTGCAATAGGGAAATATTGTTTTTTTATGATGTGTCTTATATCTCCCGATTTTACAGACATCAAAGTTAAGGCTGACATATACTTGTCTGC
>CBDVDL010000092.1:0-7355 GCA_965372735.1 uncultured Alphaproteobacteria bacterium
TTGAGCTGATTGAGGATCTCGACACGGCTCCCACAGTCTATGAACAGGGAGATTTTGTTGACTTGTGCCGGGGACCGCATGTTGACCGGACAGGGCGCATCAAGAATTTCAAGATTCTTTCGGTGGCGGGAGCTTATTGGAGGGGCGATGAACGCAACAAGATGTTGCAACGTCTCTATGCGACAGCCTATCCGAAAAAAGAGCTGTTAAAGGAGCACCTTCGCCGGCTCGAAGAAGCCCAGAAACGTGATCATCGCAAGTTAGGTAAAGAGCTCGATTTATTCAGTTTTCACCCGGAAGCTCCGGGCGCTCCTTTCTGGCATCCTAAGGGTGTTGCGATTGTTGGGGAAATCAAAAAATACTGGCGGGAAGAGCATCGCAAGGCCGGGTATCAAGAAGTGCAGGCTCCGCTGATTTTATCTGAGGAGCTGTGGCGCCGTTCCGGGCACTGGGATCACTATCAGGCAAACATGTATTTCACCGAAGTGGACAAGCAAGCTTACGCGGTGAAACCCATGAATTGCCCAGGGCATCTGCTGATATACAAATCCCATCAGGTGAGCTACCGCGACTTGCCGCTCAAGTTCAATGAATTAGGTATCGTTCATCGCTACGAGAAGTCGGGAGTTCTTCACGGCTTGTTTCGCGTGAGAGTTTTCACGCAGGACGATGCCCATGTTTTCGCAACGCCTGAACAGGTCGAAGAAGAGGCGGCGAAGATTGTCCAGCTCATCTTCAAGATGTACCGCGATTTTGGTTTTGAGGATTTCGAGGTAGAACTTTCGACACGCCCCCGCGACCGCATCGGCAGCGATGAAATCTGGGATCTCGGGGAAAAAATTCTGGCGAATGCTCTGAATTCCCTCGATGTGAAGTACAAGGTGAATGTGGGGGAAGGCGCGTTCTACGGGCCGAAGATTGATTTTCACATTCGAGATGCTCTCCATCGGACCTGGCAATGCGGTACGGTGCAATGTGATTTCTCGATGCCGGAGCGTTTTGGATTGGAATACATCGGCAAGGACGGCGCGGCTCATGTTCCGATTATGCTCCACCGAGCGCTGCTTGGGTCTATCGAACGGTTTGTCGGAATTCTTCTGGAACATTACGCGGGGGATTTGCCGCTGTGGCTGGCGCCGGTTCAGATGATTGTTTTGCCGATTTCGGACAAGCAGAATGATTTCGCCACTCAGGTAAAAGAGACGTTGGCCGGTCGGGGATTCCGCGTGGAAGCGGATTTGCGCAGCGAAAAAATCGGCTACAAGATTCGGCAGGCGGAGAATTTGAAAATTCCCTATATGGCGGTTGTCGGAGCTCGCGAAATCGAAAACAATCAAGTTGCACTGCGGCGGCATAAAAAAGGCGATTTAGGTACGTTTGATTTGGACGCGGTGACAGAGCGTTTGCGCAGTGAAATTCTTAGCAAAACGTCGGAATAATTTCGAACAAAATTCGGAGGATTTACGAGCCAGAAAGATAAGCACAGAGCAGTTTCAATTCGGATAAACGAGCGCATCCGCGCTCCGCAAGTACGTGTGATTGACGCGGGAGGAGAACAACTCGGCATTATGGATCCTCGCCAGGCTCTTGAATTAGCTCAAGACCGGGATTTAGACCTTGTCGAAATCGCGCCGAAAGCAAATCCGCCTGTCTGTCGCATCCTTGATTTTGGAAAGTATAAATACGAATTGTCTCGAAGGGAACGGGAAGCCCGAAAAAAGCAACATGTGTTGGTCATGAAGGGGATTCGTTTTACGCCGCTGATTGACAACCATGATTTTGAAACGAAAGTAAAACGGGCTCGAGGATTCCTTGAGGATGGAGCGAAGGTCAAAGTAACGATTGTATTCCGGGGACGACTCATGGCTCACCGGGAATTCGGCCATAAGATGCTGAAACGTTTTTCCGAAGCGGTCGAGGATATCGCAAAAGCTGAATCGCTCGCCAAGATGGAAGGGCCTCGCCACATGGTCATGATTTTTTCGAAGAAATAGTTGCATTTTCATAAAGAACGACAACACTTTATTGTCGCTATATCGTAGAAAGGTAGTTTTTTCAAGATGCCGAAAATGAAAACAAAGCGGTCTGCCGCCAAGAGATTCACTCGGACGGGTTCAGGCAAAATTAAGCGGAATCACGCTTTTAAAAGCCATATCCTGACGAAGAAAAGTCGGAAGCGGAAACGTCATCTGGGGAAGAGCGCTCTGCTGGACCCCGCCAATGAACGTCAGGTTCGTCGCACGTTGCCGGGACTGTAGTCCTTAAGGCGCGTGCAAGTTTTTAGACCGTAGAAAGAAAGGAAAACAGTTATGCCACGGGCAACAAATAATCCCGCCTCACGCCGACGTCGCAAAAAGATTCTCAAAGCGGCGAAAGGGTATCATGGTGGACGCCGGAGGCTGCTGAAGCGTGCGACGGAGACCGTGGAAAGAGCATGGGTGAACGCGTATCGCGATCGTAAGCGCAAGAAGCGTGAATTCCGTCGGCTGTGGATTGTGCGTATCAACGCCGCCGCAAGAGTTCACGGACTGAGCTATTCGGTGTTCATGAATCGCATGAGCAAGTTATCCGTTATGCTGGATCGCCGGCAATTGGCGGATTTGGCTGTGCGTGATCCTGAAGCTTTTGAAGCTCTGGCGCGTCAAGCGGCGCAGGCGGCTTAAAACGAAATCGAGCGATGGACATGGACTTGGGATTCACGACATCACATGGTCAGACGGATTCAGTGACCTGATTGGGCGAAAGGGAGTTTTACGATTTCATAAGAGCGACCTCCCAAATGGTTGGTGAGAGTCGCTCTCTCTCTATCTGATATCGCAAAAGACGAGCGTCATGATTGAAGCATTAACCGATATTCGCGAGCAAGCACTCCGGGAACTTCAGGAAGCAAAAAACCTGCAGGATGCCGAAGCAGCGAAATACAAATTCCTCGGACGGAAAGGTCTCATTGCGGGACTTTTCGGGCGCATGCGAGACTTGTCCGCGGAAGAACGACCGGAAGCGGGACAAGCTTTGAATCGACTGCGCACCGAGTTGGAAGCGGCAGCGGAAGCCGCCTTAGCGAAGTTTGCCCGGAAAAAGGACACGCTCAGTATCGATACGACGCTGCCTGGACGGAAGCCGCATTTAGGAGCGCTGCATCCACTGACGCATGTCACGAGACACATTATCGGTATCTTCCGCCAGATGGGATTCCGAGTCGCTCGCGGGCCGGAGCTGGAAACCGTCTATTACAATTTTGATGCGCTCAACACGCCGCCGTGGCATCCATCCCGCGATGAAACCGATACGCTGTATCTTCCGAATGGGTTTGTCCTGCGAACGGAAACATCGCCTGTTCAAATTCGTGTCATGGAAAGCACACAACCTCCTGTTCGTATTATTGCGCCGGGACGAGTTTATAGGCGCGACAAACCTGATGCGACACACTCTCCGATGTTTCATCAGGTAGAAGGACTCTATGTGGATGTCGGGGTGACGATGGCAGATTTGAAAGGCACGCTTATCGCGTTCTACCGTGCTCTTTTCGGACAGGACACAGCGGTTCGTTTCCGGCCTCATTTCTTTCCCTTTACGGAACCCTCAGCAGAGGTGGATGTTAATTGTTTCTTCTGCGCGGGGAAAGGCTGCCGAATCTGCAAAGGAACCGGCTGGATCGAAATGGGTGGTTCAGGCATGGTGGACCCGAATGTTCTCGACGGCGTGGGTTACGACAGCGAAAAATATACCGGCTGGGCTTTCGGTCTTGGGATTGAACGTGTTGCTATGATTCTTTACGGTATCGATAACATCCGCACGCTTTATGATGGGGATGTCAGGTTTCTCAAGCAATTCATCTAAGAAATAATCCGATGATTCTTTCATACCAGTGGCTAAAACAATTCGTGGATTTACGCATCAGCCCCGAGCAGACGGCTGAACTGCTGACCATGCTCGGGCTTGAGGTGGAGTCCATGGTGTCTTACGGCAAAGGGATGGACAAAGTCGTCGTCGGTCGGATTGTCGAGCACAAACCACTCGAAGGCTCAGAGACGCTTCAAATTGTGCAGGTGGATATCGGAAGCGAAGTTGTGCCCATTGTCTGCGGCGCTCCGAATATTCGGAAGCAGATGACCGTCGCGCTGGCGTTGCCTTCAGCAGTTTTAGCGGATGGCATGGAAGTCAAAATCGCAAGTTTTAAAGGACAGGAATCACGCGGTGTGCTCGTCTCCGAAGCTGAAATCGGGATATCGCCGGACACCGCTGTACTCTTAGAAGGAGAACCGGATTGGCCGCTGGGAAACCCCGTAGCCAGCCTCTCGATTCCCGAAGATACCACGTTTGATGTGGAAGTGACTCCCAACCGCCCGGATTTCCTGTCCCATTTTGGAGTCGCGCGCGATTTGGCGGCGAAGCTCCGGCTGCCGCTGAAACCGCCGGATACTAATCTGCAGGAAGTGGAAACACCCACATCCGAACGCATTCAAGTAGTGCTGGAAGACCCGAGTGGATGTCCCCGATATGCGGCGCGTTTCGTAGAAGGAATCACCATCAAGCCTTCGCCGTTCGATATGAGACTGCGGCTTTCGCGTTGCGGCCTGCGTCCCATTTCGAATATCGTGGATGTGACGAATTATGTCATGCTGGAACTTGGTCATCCTCTCCATGCGTTCGATTGCGCTTTGTTACAGGGAGCGGAGATTCGCGTTCGCTGTGCGCGGTCTGGGGAATCCTTTGTAACGTTGGATGAAAAGGAGCATACGCTACGGTCGGATTCACTGCTTATCTGCGACGGTCGAAGAGGAGTGGCTTTAGCAGGGATTATGGGCGGACGCAACAGTGTGTTAAAAGATACCACAAGCGACGTTCTGATAGAGTGTGCCTATTTCGACCCGGTATCCATCCGGCGCACCTCGAAGTTCTTAGGGCTTTCCACGGATTCTTCACGGCGTTTTGAGCGGGGGATGGACCCGAACGGAGTGACGCTGGTGATTAATCGCACCGTCGCTTTAATGGCTAAACTCAGTGGTGGGAAAGTCTACAAGGGAATCGTGGACAAATACCCGGAGTCGATTGAACCTGAGATGATAGCGTTTCGTCCTGCGCGCGCCCGCAGTCTTGTCGGCGTGGAAATTCCGGACAAAGCGATGAAGGAAATCCTTACCGGACTCGAGTGCGATGTGGACAGCAGCGGTGAATCGTGGGTGGTTTCGCTGCCGACATTTCGCCCGGACCTGACGCGAGAAGTTGACCTGATAGAAGAAGTCATTCGCCTGTATGGCTATGACGAAATTCCGGCGGCGATTACCAGTCGGGTGCCATTGCAGTCGTACCGGGACCCGCTTTCGGAACTGGCAAATCGCTCTGCGGACATTCTTGTCGGGCTGGGATTTTTGGAGGTTCACAGCGTTTCGATGGGTAACAGCGACCCTCAAAAGGAGCCTCCGGGAATACCGGAAGGTGTCAAAATCGCCAATCCCGTTACGGACGATATGACGCATCTTCAGGGAGCTCTCCGCAGGAATCTCGTGCACGTGGCAGCGGCGAACTGGCAGCGCGGAGACCGGACGCTGCGCCTCTTTGAAATGGCGCGTACGTTCCGGAAAGGCGAGGCGGACGATCCCCGAACTTGGGAAGAATTGTCCCTCGCGGCGATTCTGACCGGAACTGTGTACCCCACTGGCTGGACAAACCCGCCTAAGCCTGCGGGATTTTTTGAGTTAAAGGGGGTACTTGAGGCACTCTGCCGTAAGATTTCTCTTGACAATATCGAGATTTATTGCTATGATGAAGAAGGTGGAGCGGGACTTCAGGGGGGGATAAAGGCAGGAAGCGATATCATCGGTCGGTGGGGCGTTTGGAGCCAGAAAGAGATGGGCTCCTCTGAAATTGAAGCCGAGGTCGCCTATTTTGAATTGTCCGTGGACGCGCTCCTCAGACATGTTCAGCTCGAGCGCAAATTTCAACCGCTTCCACGCTTTCCGGGCGTTGTTCGGGATGTTGCTCTGATTGTCGATGAATCACTTCCAGCCGGAGAATTACTGGCGGCTATAGGGCAACTTGGAGGAGAGCATCTCCAGCGTGTCGGAATATTCGACCTGTACCGGGGTGAACAAGTCGGAGATGCTCATAAGAGCCTTGCTTTTCATCTCGAATTTTCTCATCCCGAGCGGACACTGAAAGCAGAGGAAGTGGACGCGAGTATGGAGCAAATCCTCAAAGGATTAAAGGATAAGTACCAAGCAGTTCAGCGGTAATCTACAGGGAAGTTCTCATCCGGGGGGATGCCTGGCGATGACTGGAACTTCCCAAGATGCCACACATCATTCATATTGGAAGGGCAAATCAACCCGTGGATACACAGGCTTTTGAAATTCTCGAACAAAAAGTAACTCAAGTTCTTGAAAAACTTGGCCGTTTACAGTCCGAGAATGAAAAATTGCGCTCGCAGGTAAAAGACTGGGAGACTCGTCATAAAGAGGCTTCCCAGAAATTGGAGGGGGTAACGCGAGAGCGGGACTCGCTGGCAGAAAACCAGCGCGATGTCGATAAAGATGAGCGCATTCGCCAGAAGGTGGCGGAGCTTCTCGCACGTCTGGAAGCGGCCTGAGTGAAACAAAGCCAGTATTCAAATTGATGTGCCCATCCGTAAAATCAGGTCCGGTCATGGATGATCGGGAAAAAACGGTTCAAGTCACGATTTTCGAGCAGGAATGCTCCGTTAAAGGTGACGCAGACGCGGATTATATTCGGCGGGTGGCGGAATATGTCGATGCCCGAATGCGCGTAGGACGCGCGGCCCAGCCCTCTAAGCCTCCTCTCAAAATTGCCATAATAACAGCCCTGAACCTTGCCGACGAGCTTCTGGCTTGTCAGCGGGATAAAGAGGAACTCATCTCGCGATTTGAAGAAAAGGCTCGAGAATTTTCCGACAGTCTGAACCGGGGGCTATCGTAAGTATCCGATTTGTTTTCCCGAAATCTGTGGAGGAACTGTAGCGACACAAATTTCATAACAGACATCCCAAGGATTTAAAATCCCTGCTTGAGCCAGGCATTTAAGAACCACAAAGTTAAATGCATGGGAGCCTAACTCTGGCGTCTATTGCAAGCCTGAAATCCCGCATGCGGGATTCCGCTCGACTTTCTAAGTCGATGACGGATAGAGGAAGCGAGAACCGTACAGGAGGGCACCCACCGTTACGTACCAGGTTCTTGGTACAGGCCGCAGCAGGGATTATTTTTTGGGGTGGGAGGAAAACACGATGAACACTGTAATTATTGTCGCGATAATAGGGGGGATAGGCATTGTTGTCTTCTTTATTATCGGATGGTTCATTGGAAAGCAGCTGGAACGAGGACGCTACCTCAGAGCGC
>CBDVDL010000093.1:0-7339 GCA_965372735.1 uncultured Alphaproteobacteria bacterium
GAACTCACATCGCACACGTCAAGCATCAGCGACGGTTGTTCAAAGCGCCGACATCGTTTTCGGCATGACGGAAAGCCATGTGAATCTGCTCGTTCATGTTTATCCCGAAAAAGCGACGGCTATCCATCTACTGAAAGATTACGGTCGCGGCGAGCTTCTCGAAGACCGAGAGGTCGCTGATCCTATTGGAGCAGATCCATTCCAATATGAACGATGTTTTAAAGAATTGGATAAGGAATTGGAGCGAATTGTGCAAGTTTTGAAAGTGAAATTTGCCGAGGAAAAGAAGTGCTGAAAAATCCATTCATATATCTGATGTCAGCCTTTGTTGTTGGGCTGTTGGCTGTCGCGCCAAGCTTTGCGAACGATTCGGTTACGGTCACTCGCCGTCTTCCGTTTGGATTGGGAGAATCCCTCGAATACCATGTTCGTTACGGCTTCATCCCCGCCGGGAAAGCGCGCATTGCTATTCTGGATACGGTGCGAGTTCGCGGGCAACTGTGCTACCACGGAGTATCACAGGCGCGGTCTGCGAGGGGATTTGATCCTATATTTCGAGTCCGTGATAAAATCGAGACGTGGTTTGATTACGACAGCCTTTACACTCATCGCTATCATAAAAAACAGCATGAAGGGCGCTACCACGACGAGAAATTCGTCGAATACCTCTACGACGAACGCATCGCGCGACTTACAGATGATGGAGAATTTAAGGGAGACTATCCTATCCCTGAACAGATTCAGGATGTGCTCAGCGCCATCTTTTTGGTGCGCACACTGACGTTTGCAGAAGACACGACTCTTGTAGTTCCGGTGCATGATATTAAAAAAACCTACGACCTTCAGGTTGTTATCGGCAAGAAAAAGATGATTAAAACACGTGCCGGTAAATTCGAATGCTATGTCGTCGAACCTCGCCTGGAATCCGGGGGGATTTTCAAGAAGGACAAGAGCGCGCGCATCTGGGTCTGGTTTACAGCCGACGACCGAAAACTGCCCGTATTGATGCAGTCAAAAGTCTTTTTTGGAAGAATTACCGCCGAACTTGAAAAATATACACCGGGGGAACCTACCTACCTAACCATAGGGAGTGATTAAGTGTCCCGATACGAAGCGTTGGACCTTTCAGGTGTGACCACCTATTCGGTCCAAAAACGCGCCATCAAAGTGTCACGTAAAAACTTCGCCACACCAGCAAAAGAACATCTTTCATTCCGGGAGTTCTGGGAAGGATTGCCGAATTTTTTAGCGGCCGGAGAGTTGCGCGAATTCGCAGAGCGAATGACATCCGCCAGAGGGAAACAGCCGATTCTATGGATGACGGGTGCGCATGTTTTGAAAGTGGGGCTATCCCCCATTTTAATTCATCTGCTTAAGAACGGCTTTATATCGAGTCTTTCATCGCACGGAGCCTTTGCGGTGCATGACATTGAAATCGCGCTTTTCGGTCAGACAAGCGAGGATGTTGCGGACACTCTGAAGGACGGGCGTTTCGGAATGGCGCGTGAAACCGGCGAATTTTTTACCCAGACATTGCGAGAATATTCTACCAAAGAAGTTGGACTTGGTGAGGCTTTAGGTGAAGCCTTGATTCGGAAGAAAGCTCCCTACGCGGAGGATTCACTGCTCGTGCAATGCTTGGAAGCTGGGATTCCCCTGACGCTTCACGTTGCTATCGGCACCGACATTTTCCACGAACATCCCGGAGTGGACGGCGCAACACTGGGACGTCTTTCCTACCATGACTTCCGAATATTTGCCAAACAGGTCGCCGGGCTCGGTAAAGATGGAGTCGTTCTCAATGTCGGTTCCGCGGTAATCATGCCCGAGGTCTTCCTGAAAGCGCTGGCGGTTGCCCGCAATCTTAAATTCCCCTGTCACGATTTCTTTACGGGGAACTTCGACATGATACCGCATTATCGTCCCTGTATGAACGTCGTGCAGCGCCCGACCATGACCGGAGGAAAAGGCTACACCTTCATCGGTCATCATGAAATCATGATTCCCCTGTTGGCCGCTGCATTGGAGACAGCTTAAATATCACGATAAAAATCCAAGCAGATGCAAAGAAGCGGATCCCAATGGGATCCGCTTCTTTTGCGGGGAATTTCCAGCTAAACTTATTCAGCAGCCGTTACATTAACCGCTTTCAGACCTTTCGGGCCCTTTGCAACCTCGAAATTGACTTTCTGCCCTTCCTGCAATCCGGCAGGGTCAGATAAATTGGCGAGATCATTACGATGCACGAAAATATCCGTTCCATTTTCGTCATCCGAAATAAATCCATAGCCTTTTGTTGCATCAAACCACTTTACAGTACCGATCGCCATTGCGAACCTCCAAAAAACTGCCTCATTCGCCGCTTCGCCCAATGAACCCACCGCCGATGAACCAGCGAACAAAGTGAACATATACGGACATCAAACTCGCAAGGAACCGGTTTCAAAAACGACACAAAAGCCGCATAAGCGGATACAACAGCGAACTTGACGACGGTGGTTAGATTGCAAAATAACACTAAAATAGTTAAAATGCAAGAAGGAATTGACCGACTAAAAAAACTTCAGTTCCGATATTGGGTTCTCATATAAACTGAAGGCTAAGAGGTAACAACATATAATACAATATGTTAATAAGCCTATTGGAGTACTTTAAAAGACCGCAAATGTCAGATTTCTATTTTTCAACGAATCATCGGTTTTTGAATATTTCTCTTGCCTTAAATGGGTTATTTGTGTATATTCTACTGAAACCTTCCACCCTAAAGCAAAGCGAACGATACCGTGCGTTGGGATACATTGAAAAATCCGTTTTGCTCCCGCAGCAAGCTGCATGCAACAGCGGCAATCTCCCTAATAAACCAAAATGGCTACTCGATTGTTAAAGAAATAGAAGCGCTTAAATGGCGGACCTCACGATGCGCCGGCTTTTTTGGTTTTGTCTTACTGAATTTTAGGTCATTTAAAGATGCAGCGTAATTTGGATATATAGGCAATGACAGGAGACCAGCTACAACCCATCCATAAAAAGCGCTTCTTAGTGTTGTTTGCACTACTGCTTCTTCTGGTGGCGGCGGGGACTATTCCGCTCTCTCAATCCATTCAGGCTCCCTGTCTCATCGAGCCCGTGTCGGTATGGTATGTCGCCCGTGATGGCGCCGGTCAGATAATCACAGCTTGGGAACGGAACCTGTTAGACTCCGGCAGCAATGAAATCCTGCTGCATTTCGAGCGTCCTGACCTCATCGAAATCAGATATGCGCCTCATCTGCATGATGGTTACTATGTCGAAAAAGGTGACACGATTGCCTTAATTATATCACGGGAAGGTTTGGGTCGTCTGAGTATTTTCGAAGGGGAGCTCGCCAAGGCACATGCCGAGCACGACGCGCTGCTTGCAGGAGCGCGTGTTGAGGATATCGAGATTGCTCAGCACCAGCTGCACCAAGCCGAAGCTGCATTTGAGGCAGTTCAATTGGAACATCTTTCCATCAAGGCACAATATGATTCCGGTATTGTTTCCGCGGTTAAGTGGCAGGAAACAGACAGTCGTTATCGTGTTCTTGAAGCCGAGTTTGCAACGGCTGCGGCGAAAATCAAAGCGTTAGAGGCTGGAGCACGCCCTGAGGATATCGCGATAGCACGTACGGAAATCGAACGTCTCCGACGAGTTGTGGAGAGTGCGCGGCACTCGCTGGGAAGAACGGAAGCTATCATTTCTCCTATCAATGGACAGATTACATGGGGAAGCAATACGGATATTCTGCTGCAGATCGAATGCACGGATACGATGGCGGCAGTCATGTCCATCTCTGAAACAACGGTTCCTTGGCTGACAGAAACGTTGCCGATTGAAATAAGATTTGCAGCTGATCAATCCGTTTTGTACACCACCGAACTTCTCCGAATCAACTATTTCAGAGACGGTATTCCCGGTGCTTACGGAGTCGCTCTCTTGGATAACAGCCAAGGGCGACTGCAAACAGGAATGACAGGAAAGGCTCACATTCCCGTTGGCAGGCAAACCCTTTGGGCGGGTATTCGGGCGAAACTCAGCGGGATAAAAAGCTTGCCGCGCTGAAATCCTTACGATCTGACTATGGGACAATTCGAGCGAAAAGAGTTCAAATACTACGTTCCGGTTGAGATGCTGGAACCGTTGCGCCAACGTATTCTGACGCATATGGAACATGATCCCTTCTGCCTAGAACTGCCGGAAAAGCGCTACACCGTTCGCAGTATTTATTTCGATACCCGGAATCTCCTTTTCTATTTCGAAAAACTTGACGGGCTTAAAATCCGCAAGAAGTTGCGCGTTCGCACTTACAATTCCAGTCATCCGGACAGCATCGCTTTTCTTGAAATCAAACGCAAAATAGGCGGCACGATTTTCAAAGAACGCGCGCAAATATCACTCGCCGAAACACCGAATCTGATGAATGGCGCTCAACTGCATCTCACAAGCAATCAACCGGGGTTCATTGAACGGGCGGCTTTAAACAAATTCGTCTATCTCTTCAAGCGATTGAAACTGGAACCTAAAGCGCTCATCACCTACGAAAGAGAAGCGCTGAAAGGTTTGATAGATCCCTTGTTTCGCGTCACCTTTGATTTTAACGTGCGCAGCTATCCACATCCCGACTTGGAAGAAATTTTTCGAGAACAGGATTTGCGCATTTTGGCAAATCAGGTTTTTATCCTTGAGGTCAAATTCTACGAGCGCATGCCGGTTTGGATTCGGAATATTATTCGTGATTTCAAATTACACGTTCAGCCCATCTCGAAATACTGCAACGGTCTTGATATCCATCTCCCTTCTTCCGAAGTGCGGGAGTTCCACACATGAACTTCTTTAACAACTTCACTTCGGCCAGTCAAAACATTACTCCTGTAGATATTATTATCAATCTACTTCTTGCCTTTGCTCTCGGCTTCATGGTGTCTGTTGTCTATCGCCTGACGAACCGGCACAGAGCGCTGAATCAATCCTTTCTCCTTACCTTAGTCATCCTGTCAATGGTTGTCGCGCTGGTTATGATGGTAATTGGCAACAGCATTGCCAGAGCTTTCAGTCTTGTCGGAGCGTTGTCGATTATTCGCTTTCGCACCGTCGTGAAAGACAACCGGGATATCGCTTATGTTTTTTTCGCGCTTACCGCAGGAATGGCCGCCAGTATCGGTAATTACCCGATTGCTCTTTACGGTACCGCTTTAATCCTTTTCCTGCTCTTGCTGCTCGATTTCATCCAATTTGGAACCGGGTCGCGCGGCGTTTATCTGCTTCGCTTCCAGCTTATCCCGTCCGATTCAGATGACCTTGGCTATCATCAGGTTTTCGATCGGCTGCTGGCCTCGTATAAACGATTGGGAGTGAAAACGGTACGTATGGGACAATTTATCGAACATTCCTACATCGTGCGCGTCAAACGAGGAGTCAACGAACAGCAATTCCTCTCTCTTCTCTCCGCCGTTGAAGGCATGGAGCGAGTGATACTTCTTGCAGAAGAGAGCGAAGGTGAATTCTGATGATGAATAATGGATTAGTCATAATTCGAGAATGTTCTGTTCCGGGCACGCGGGACGCATGCCGCAGCGGGGGATAACCCGGCCGGAATTCGCAAACCTTAAATCCACTAACCAGGATGCTCCGGCGTCCCGCCTAAATAAACGGCTGTTATGAAAATGAGCGAGAAGAGCCCCGAAATTTTCGGGGCTCTTCTTTTATTCGAGACATATAACTAACAGGTGTTTAGTGAATAATCTGCACCATACGCTCCCAGCGGATCTTTTCGTAAAATTTGCTCCAGGGTACATACTTATTCCACGAGAAATAAATGATAAGAGCCTTTCCCACAACCAAATCCTTGGGCAGAAAGCCCCAATAGCGACTGTCCGCGCTGTTGTCGCGGTTATCTCCCATCATAAAATATTGATCTTCGGGAATGGTAATCGGCCCGAAATTGTCATGATTCCACGGGCGTCCATACGGAGAATAAATCCCGCGTTCGCCCACCCCCTTTTTCAATATCTGTTTGCGAGTAAACTTAGTAAACTTGGCAAATTCCGACGGCTCTCCATCTACATAAAGAATTTTATTTCGTATTTCAACCGTCTGCCCGCCGACTGCTACACAGCGTTTCACGTAATTCAAATCCGGTTTCTGGGGGAAACGAAAGACAACGACGTCTCCCACTTCGGGATCGCTAAGAGACGGCAGCCGGGTTGATGAAATGTGAAATCCGATTTTCGTGAAAGGCACTCCTATCCAATCCGGAGTGCGAATCCCATAGATAAATTTGTTCACAAGCAGGAAATCACCGACCAGCAATGTATCCTCCATCGAACCGGTCGGAATGCGAAAAGCCTCCACTGTCGTGACCCGAATAAAGAAAACCATGATGGTTAACGTAATCAGGAATTCGACCCATTCGCGAATGAGCCCCTTGGGCGGCTTCGATTTTTCTTTAGATGTTTTCTTTCTGTTCCATAGACGCGCAATTGTCTTGCTGATAGGTGCCATAATTCTCTTCAAAATCCTTTACAAAACTAATTTAGTCCGCTTTAAGAATCGCTAAAAATGCTTCTTGCGGAATTTCCACATTCCCCACTTGCTTTAAACGCTTCTTCCCCGCTTTTTGTTTCTCCAGAAGCTTACGCTTCCGCGTCACATCTCCGCCATAGCATTTGGCTGTAACATTCTTGCGGATAGCCTTAACCGTTGACCGGGCGATAATGCGCGAGCCGAGTGATGCTTGAATCGCCACATCGAAAAGCTGCCGCGGAATTAAAGTCCTGAATTTGTCGCAAACGCGCCGACCCCAATCGTAGGCTTTATCCGAATGCACAATCATCGAGAGCGCGTCAACAACTTCACCATTTACCAATATGTCAAGACGTTCCATTTTCGAGACGCGGTGCCCCATCAATTCATAGTCGAGGGAAGCATAACCGCGGGAAAGGCTCTTCAATTTATCATAGAAATCGAAAATCACCTCGACCAAAGGAAGTTCGTACCTCAGATTTACACGCCTGAAATCCACATACTCTGTTGTGATGTAAACCCCGCGACGCTCGCGGCAGATTTTCATAATCGCGCCGATGTATTCTTCAGGTGTGATAATCGATGCTTGAATATAGGGTTCCTCGATGGATTCAATTGTACCGAGATCCGGCAATTTTGTGGGATTGTCAATCAGCAACTGCGATCCATCGGTAAGATTCACTCGGTATTCGACACTCGGAACGGTGAAAACAAGATCAAGAACGTATTCGCGCTCCAGTCGCTCCTGTATCACCTCCAAATGTACAAGACACAGAAAACCGGCCCGAAAACAGAAAAC
>CBDVDL010000094.1:0-7326 GCA_965372735.1 uncultured Alphaproteobacteria bacterium
AAAGTTCCGCTGGAAATTTCATGGGGATGTCCTGTTGGAGTTTTTCTTTGCGCGAGGGGTGGGGGCACCCACTCGCGGCGAGTGAAGGGTCGGCTGCAAGCAGCCAACACCGCGAATTCTATTCCCTTATTTAATCAACCCGCGCAGGGGATCAAAGTTCATGAAGTCGGCGTGGTGAACGACAGCGGATGCGGGAGTGCGATAGCCGCCGTCGCCTTCATGAGCGTGCGTAGCGATAATGTGCTGAACTTCCCCCGGCAAACCGTGTTTCAGTGCCAGCCCCGCTCCGGAAAACGGATGCCGCATGACGCGTCCGTAATCGCTCTTCTGAAAACCTTTGGTCGTTTCTTTGTATTCCAGCAGTTTGCCGACGTCATGCAGAATCGCTCCCGAAAGCAGAATGTCAAAATCTATTTGAAAATACTCTTTGTAGGTTTCGTTCAGAACTTCGGCGGCTTTCAGCGCGACAGCCGTGACCGCTCGTGTATGCGTGAGGAAGCTGACGGGATTATCCGGAATCAACAACGAGAAGGGAATCCGATCGAGGTCGGAGACGTTCCACCCTCCACTCTGCAGTGCGTCCAGACAGGCGGCGATGGTTTTCTCGCGGATGTCTTTGTCGGTGATTTGATTGATTTCGGGGATTTTTTTGAGCAGGTCGTCTTTCATTGGTTCTCCTAACATTTCAACATTCCGGGCAGATCAGGGGATCTGCCTCGGCGGTAATAAAAGCGGGCAGGCGGAGCCAGCCCTTAGGAAAAAAATCCTATGCTCGTTCAAGGATTCTGGTGTATTCTTCGAGAGCGCGTTCCCAGCCGACGCGGAGAGCTCGAAGCCAGATTTCCGCACCGGGATAAATTTCTTCGATGCCTTCGATTTCGAGGAGCGGTCTTAGCAAATGCGGATACATCGGCCCCATGACGGCGACGCGCAGCCCGAATTTTTGCGCGGTAAACACTGCTGTGGTTAAGCGCGCCAGTTCATCTTCGGCTTCCCGAGGCGTTGCTGCTTGCACGTACGGCGTTGTCGAGAAAACGACCCACGCCATCGCGGCTTGAGCGGCTTTTTTTACGGAACCGGGTTCAGCCTCTACTAATGCGCCTAAGGTTGAGGTGTCCGTGACCTCGCGGCGAAATTTGTCTAAATCATCGATATCTTTGAGCGCACTGCCATAATCCCCGACAATAAAATAACGATCAGCCGGCAGCGGCAACTGCATCACTCGCTCAAATTCCGTTTCGCGCACTTTGAGCACAAACAGCGGCAATCCCGGTCGCGCCAGAAGCATTAAGTCCGAGCGTTCCAGTGTTTCTTCGGGAGCTAAAAGCATTTGCGCTCCCGCTGTGCCTGCCGCGTAGGCGAAATCCAGAAGATCCAGCGGCATATCTTTCCAGAGACGCACCAACTCCGCAAGTGGTTCCAAATCGATTCCCAAACGCACCGTCATTGATTCGATTCCTTCCCTTCAAATAGAGATGTTGTATCCATTCCGGCGTCCATCATCTGCTGCTTCAGTGCCTGAATTTTTTCTGATGAACCGCCGTATTTCGAGAAGTCCCGCACGGCCTGACTCGTTTCGGCGGGGTCGTTTTTTAGAATATAAAGCGCTGTTAGAGATTCATAGCTGTGGAGAAACTCTGGATCGCAGAGCAATGCATGCTCATAGGCCGCAACGGCTTTATCCAACTTCCCCAGTTTTTTATAACAGACTCCCAAATTATGATGGACAACCGGCCAGTCTGGTTCAAAATGTAAAGCGGTTCGGTAGATTTCGACAGCAGCTTGATACTCCTCTACACATGCGAGGGCATTACCGAATCCAAACAGGGCATCCACAGTCGGCGGTCCGAGCTGAAAGGCACGCCGGTAGGTTTCGACAGCTTTCGTGCAGTGATTAGCAAGGAAATAAAATCGAGCAATCGCGACCTGAGACTCATAGTGGTGAGGCGCGATTTCGGCCAGCTTATCTACATGAGGAGCCGCGCTGACAATATCATCTTGATCAAGGTGGTAGTTGGCCAGACTGTGGTGGGGTTGCCAAGCTGTGGAATTCAACTCTGTCGCTTTCGTAGCCCACCAGAACGCCTGGGCATCATCACCTTGCAGACGATAGGCGTCGCTCAGGTTCATTGCTACAACGTCCGACCAAGGAGCCCGCTTCGCCATATGAGACCAAAGGGAAAAATCACTGGCCAAAAGCGGTAAACGATGCATGGTTAATATCGCAAAGATAAGAACAACAGGCAAGACGGTAAAACGGATCCAGCGATTCGAGACCTCCCTGCGAGGCAAAATTCGCGACGCTAACGTGCGCAACCCATCAATTATCAACAGCCAAAAACCCGGCAAAGCCAAATACATATAGAAATCTGCTATCGGAGCAAAAGAACGGTTGAGGCCATAGGCTGGAAAAAGAACCACGCCTACCCATAGACCACCCAAAGCCCATAACTGACGACGGCGAAGACCAAGAACCACACGAACAATCAGCAGAAGGAAGACGATCCATCCAAGAATAAAAGCTATACCTCGGCCGGGCACATTCCATGCTAAGCCGACGAAAAAGTCATAGTGCAATGGAAAAAACACCGACAGCATTGTACGCAAATACTGCTCAGCCAAGAAAGGAAACCATTGAAGTGAAGCCATCAGACCTGCAGACGGTGGTATGATGGCTCCTGTCACTGCCGTTCGGAGCGTAAGATAGATTCCCAGAGGAATGAGAAGGACGAGATAATGCCAGCGCTCGCGTCGTGAAGTTTTCCCAGCGTTGTTTATGGAAGGAGAACACCTGTCCAGCGCCCAAGCGATGGCCGGTGCAACAATCGCAACTTCTTTCGATGCTAATGCCATAAAAAAAGCGGCGGAAGCGGCGATATGCGGCCAAGTATTTTTCGTGTTGCGAGCCGCCTGAAAAGATAAAAGAAACAGCAAAACGAAAAAGGTCGCCCAAAGATCCGTGCGGCCCGAAATCCAACCGACAGATGTGAGCGCTGCCGGACAAACCGCAGATAGAATGGCAATGATGAATCCCGCACCTAACCCCAGAAGAGAGCGCATCAACAAGAAAATAAGAACCGTATTCGCTACATGTATCACCAGATTGGAAAGATGATAGATAGAAGCTCTTAATCCTCCTAACTTGTACTCAAACCAATACGTCAACGAGATCCAGGGGCGATAATAACCTTGAGCAAACAGACTATAAGACGTTCCCCACCAGTAGATTTTTAAGGGGAGCACACGATAAGCACCGGGCGTGGAAAAGAGGGAAGTTCGGGATTCGATAAGTTTATGGTCGTCGCTAATGAAACCACCGCGGAGAGCGGGTGACATGACCGCGGCGACAACCACGATTAGAATGAGTATCTCAAGCCAGGTTTTTTTCATTTATCTGACATTCCGGGCACGTTAACGCCATGCCGCGGTGAAAAACTTATTGTGGCGATTATCTGAGCTTTTTCTTGAAAGCTTCTTCCACGCAAGCGGGGACGAAGGGGCTGATATCGCCGCCAAGTTTGGCGACTTCGCGTACGATGTTGCTGTTCAGGTACGTAAACTTTTCATGAGGCATCAGGAAAACGGTAATGATATTCGCGGAGAGCTTTCGATTCGTCAACGCCATCTGGAATTCATAATCGAAATCCGAGACAGCGCGCAGACCTCGAATAATCGCGATCGCTCCGGTGGCTTCGGCAAAACGCACGGAGAGACCATCACTTTCCGCGACGTCAACACCGGGAATGTCGCGGACGGCAAGTTCGATAAGTTCTTTTCGCTCTTTCGATGTGAACATCGGTGTTTTTTCGGGATTCGTGGCCAGCACCACGATGACTTTATCGAAAACTATCCGCGCGCGGCGTATTACGTCAATGTGTCCATGTGTGATGGGATCGAATGTTCCGGGATAAACGGCGATTCTCATTGGGGGCCCTTCCGTTTCCACATGACAATTTCCGTCCCTGTCTTGCAAGGGCGAATCTCCAGTTTATCCATGAGATGGCGAATGACGTGTATTCCGCGGCCGCCTTCTTTCATGATATTCTCCGGCAGGGTCGGATCAGGAATCATTTCGTAATCGAAGCCCTCCCCTTCATCACACACTCGAACCTGCAAGCCATCCGGCATTCGGTTAAAGTGGATGTAAATGGTTTTGCTCTCATCTCTGTGATGAGCGTGCAGGATAGCATTGTTGACCGCTTCGGTGACGCAGATAGCAAAATCACCGACATCGCTTTCCGAATAGCCCATTTCGCGGGCAATGCGCTCGGTCCATTCATCCACGACCAGCAACTCATCGGTGGAGGAACGAACGGTTAGTTTTTCTGAGGACGTTGGCGTGTTCATTGGCATTTCACGATTGAAAGTGTCAAGTCATCTTGAGAAAATTTATCGGATTGAAAATGGTGTACATCGCGGCAAATCCGCCGTACCATATCCATGGCTCCCAGCTCCCGGTAGGTTCGAACCCGCTCCACCAGACGTTCCGTCCCGAACTCTTCTCCATCGGCGTTGCGAGCCTCGGTGACCCCGTCGGTGTAGAATACGAGGATATCCCCCGATTGCAGATTCACCCGGGCTTCTTCATATTCCGGATAGGGAAACGAACCTAAGATTAATCCGCCGATATCGAGCGGAATCGCTTCGTTGTTTCGTACAATGAACGGCGGATTATGACCAGCGTTCGAATAGGTCAGGATATTGTTTCGACGGTCAATGACTCCATAGAAAGCGGTGACGAATTGTTCCGGAGGATTGGTTTCATAAAGGAAGCGATTGACTTTCTGCAGTATCGTGGAGATGGCGTAGTTCGACTGGGATTCGAGTCGCAAACTGGCTCGGAAGCTGGCCATGAGAAGAGCCGCGCCGATGCCTTTCCCTGCCACGTCTCCAATCGCCACACCGAGATCCCCGTCGGTAATGCGAATGAAATCGTAGTAGTCTCCTCCCACTTCCAACGTCGGGAAATTCAAGCCTGCCAAATCGTAGGGTGTAAATCTCGGCATGGACGCCGGGAGAAACGAAAGCTGGATGCGCCGCGCCACGGAAAGCTCTTCTTCCATGCGTTTTTTAACAATCATTTCACGGTGGAAATGTGCGCGGTCAAGCGTTACGGCAACCAGACTGGCGAAGGTGCGCAGCGGTTCGAGATCTTCATTCGTAAAACCGCCGACCTCATCGGATTCGAGATTCAGGCTCCCGATCATTTCATCGCCCGAAATAATCGGAACCGCAATTTCACTGTGCGTCGCTTCCCGAGCGGGAATATAGCGCGAATCTCCATGAACATCCGGAACAACAACGGCTTCGCCATTCTGCACCACCCATCCGACGAGTCCGGCGCCGATGGGCACTCCTTCTTCGAATTTTTCGCGCAGTTTTCGGCGATCCGCTTTCTCGTACCCAATCAGAAAATCAGCTTCGATCTGATTCGTTTCCCTGTTCACCAGAAAGATGCCCGCCGCATCGTAGTCCACGACATCGCGCAGAGATTCGATAATCGTTTGCAGCAGTTCATCAATATCCAGTGTACTGGAAAGCTGCATGCCGATACGAAGGAATGTCTCGTTCTCCTGCCGTTCGCGGTCCGCTTCACGCAGGAGATCCAGGAGCGCAGCGCCTTTGAGAGCTTCCCGCGATACATCGAGGAATAACTGAAGCTGTTGCGGATCCCCCTGACCTTTTCGCAGATGTTGGGCGGTCTGCTCTGCCAGATGTCCGAGCTCGGTCAGGTGTCTTGCAATCTCTCCGAAATCCGGAGCGGAGCTTGTGGTCATTGGAAACTATTGACAGCATCTTCGGCCGTATCGTGGGTATCAAAGACGGTAGAGAGTTTTGTGATAATCAACAAGCTTTGGATTTTCTCGGTGATGCGTCCCAGTTTCATCTCTCCCCCGGCGTTGCGCAGCGTCGTAAATGCGCTGATGAGCACTCCCAAACCCGAGCTGTTCATCCATTCGACGCCCCCCAAATCGAGGACGACTTTGCGCTCGCCGCGAGCAATGGCTTCTTTGAGGTGGTCATGGAATTGAGTTGATTCCGGCCCGCCCATGATTTTGCCTTTGAGATTGATAACGAAAACGTCTCCCCGCTTTTCGGATGTCAATTTCATTGAATTTCCTCCCGTTGAGTTGTTTCAACGACTAATGAATTTGCTTTCTCTAATAGGTCTTTCAAATTTAATTTATCGGAAATCGGAACAGGCTATCTACCAGAAAGAGCGAAAAGCATCGCCGGGCATACGCGGCTCCTGTGGGTCACGCGGGTAACCCGGCAGCTTCCGCACCGAACCGAAGTACGCATGCACGTCATATACAATATCCGGATAAAAGAGCGCGGCTCCATAGTGAACGAAGCAGGTATCATCCGTGTAGTCGAAATACGACCAAGCGCTGTCTTCACTCCGGCGCAGGAAAACCAGATAGACAGGTTGCGCTTCCCGCGAATCTTCCGTCGGCTGCCAGCACAAACGAAAATCCGGGCCGCTGTCGAGCTTCATGATGCCGCGTGCGTTGTGCTCCTTCGTTTGATGATACAGAGAGTGTGTTTCTCCGGCGGAGCACAGTTGCGCTGATAGTAAGATGGATGATAGTAGAATTGCTGTTAGGAAGTTTTTCATAAGCGCACGGCCGTGCGGCACTACCGGATATGGCTTATTCACTCTCCGAATCGGCGATGAGGATGATGCGTTCGACGCCGCGTCCTTCATCGATGAAAACACCTTCCACCTGCAAATCATCTCCGCTTTGATGTGCCGTCGGATTATTCGCGCTGAGAGATTGCTTCACTTCTTGCTCCAGAGGATGAAGCTTGGACGGGTAAAGCAGGGGTTGCGGAGCTGTGCGAACGGTACGTTTATTATTATCGAAAATCGTCAGCACTCCGGGTCGGTGACGCACCCGCGTCCGGGCGATAACTTCCCAGCTTGCTTGTGGATAGCGTTCTTTAAGTTCCGTCAGAGAGAACCGGTGCGCGTCGGGGCGAAACGTTTTGGGAGGAAGCAATAAATCCTGAGCGTGGTCGTGAGCTTCCCTTTCATGCTGCGTCGTTACCGGGTTTTCTGGTTTGCCGTGGCCTTGAAGGAGATGCGCGAGTTCATGGCAAAACGTCCAGTTCATGCGCTCTTCGGAAAGATCCAAATCGATGACAATCGTTCTTTCCAGAAGCGAGTATCCCCTGACGCTATCCGTCAGACGTTTTAAATGCAACTCGATATCATGACGCCGGGCCATGTCGAGGAGGAAATTCACCGCGGAGATTGTTTTGATTTGCGGAAATCAAGGAGAGCCTGCACGAAGAACTCTTTCGATGGCCGGATGCGACTGT
>CBDVDL010000095.1:0-7241 GCA_965372735.1 uncultured Alphaproteobacteria bacterium
AGTTCGACGTGACCATCGATCCCTATGATTGGATCGTAGAGTCGAATGAAGCTGACAATTCGAGCCAATATACCTTGGAACCGGTGGGGTACTTTCCGGTTTCCAGACAATACGGAACCTATTACGAAAATCCGCTTGAATACACGGTTGTGAATAAATTCTGGGATAAGGGGGCATCTGATACGCTGGAACTGCGGATTCAATCCGGTTCGCTGATTCAGGACAGCAGCGTTCTTATCTATGCTCCTCCTCGAACGCTGACGCAAGCGGAAGAGCTCTTTGCAGCCCAAACCGAACTTTACGCGATGATGTCTCCTGAAGGTCGGCCTCATGTCTATATGGTAACGCTTTCCGACAGTACAGATCGGCTGGCTCCGGGCGGCGTTGTGGATGTTTCTCTCCACGCCGGATTCAATGATACCGTTTTAGTTGATTCTTTCTGGTATCCTCCGGAAAAGAGGAAAGATATTTTTCAGAGGCGTTTTGGAACGAATTTCTGGACGAAACTCCCGAAGGTCGATTTTGAGATCCTCGCGCAGGACAGCGTCCTGGGCAGTTTTTTTGATAAACGGCCTGAGAATCAGGGCGGTCAAGTATGGCGAGATATTTGGGTACGGTCTTCGCACTTGAAATTCTTTGCGCAGACGAACCATCTGGGAACCTTTACCGTGTTTCGCATGGGAATGTTTACCGCACCTTATATTGACACGGCTTTGACGGATGTTGAACCGCCGAATATTGATCTGGCGGTCAACGGGGAACGTTTTGTGCCCGGTGCGTTTGTGCCCGCCAATCCGCAGATGTTCTTTTATCTTTCCGATCCCAACGGAATCAACCGCACCTCAGGATGTTTTTACGTCGTGCTGGATGGAGACACCCTTCCCTACAGTGATCTTGCCTGGACAGACACGTTGGAGACATCCGGGGATCAGGTTGCCATGATTCGTCCGCACTTTGCTGTCGGGGAGCACGATATCGTCATTTACGCTACGGACAACATAGGCAATGATACAACCTACAGCGCCGGTTTTCAGGTTTCCGGGGATTTCGGAATTGACTTCGCTCTGAATTATCCGAATCCCTTTAAAAGCGAGACGAAGATCGTCTATCTTCTGACCGGCCAGACGGATGAACATGTCAAAGTAAAAATCTACACGGTTTCCGGGCGGCTGATTCGCACCCTTCAGGAAAACGAACGAGCGGTGATTAACTATCGCACTCTGATGTGGGATGGTCGCGATAAAGGAGGACATGTCGTGGCCAATGGAGTCTATTTCGGGCGTATTATCGCCAGTCAGAACGGGAAACGTATCGAGAAGATAATTAAGATGGCCAAGGTGCGTTGATGTTCAAGCGGATCCTTTATATGGTGCTGATACTCAGCATCGTTCCTGCCTCGTTTGCCGCGCGCTACGCCGGTGAATTCCTTGAAGTCGGCGTTGGAGGCAGAGCGGTGGGGATGGGCGGTGCTTATACCGCTATCGCGGACGACCCGACGGCGTTTTATTGGAATCCCTGCGGTTTGGGCTACAGTAAAGGATTGACATTCTCCGGCATGTATGCGGATCTTTTTGGAGGATTGGCAGCCTATTCGGTGGCCGGTCTCGTTGCCGAAGTACCGGGAGCGGTAGTAGGGGTGAATTGGATTCGCCTTGGCGTGATGGATATTCCGCGCTATCCCGATTATGACAATCGTTTTCTTTTCCCCTATGGAGATTCGCTGGGAGGGCTGCCTTATCCTTATGAAGATCCGCGGGAGCTCATCGTGGCTCAGCATGGCGAACCGACCGGCTATTTTTCGGATAATGAATCCGCGATTTTCTTGAGTTTTGCCAAGCTGAATGAATTCCTTCTGGATTTGGGATGGTCTTATTTTTCGATTCCTGTCCAGTTGCCTGTTGGAGCGAATCTGAAAATCATTCAGAATTCACTGGATACGGAATCGGCGACAGGTATTGGAGTGGATGTCGGAGCGCAGCTTCGATTGCGAACCGAAGATTTGATCGGGCGACGGGTGCCGGGCTGGGTGTGTTTTGGAATCAACATTCAGGATATGACCCGAACGCAGATTAACTGGGGGAAAGGTGTTCGCGATGTCATACCGACGAATTACCGCATAGGCGGCGCGTATATCTTGGAGCTTGTTTCTTTGGGCAGCCGGTTGACCCTGAGTTACGATACCGAAAAACGATACGAACGAACCCACCATTTCGGCGGCGAATTTCGCTTCCAGGATGCGCTGATGTTCCGCGGCGGCATGTGGGGGGATGAATGGACCGCCGGAGTCGGGATTGCGTTCTGGCGCGCCAAAGTCGATTACGCTTACCGGGCGCGCGATTTGGGAACCATTCATCGAGTGAGTTTGGAACTTCAGTTATAGCGGGAGAAGTCATCTATGTTGACGTGTCGACAACTTGTTGTGCTGATGGCCGTCTTGGGATTTTTTATCCTGATGGCCGGGTGCGGTGAGGACAGTTCCGACACCGACGCGACACCTCCAACCACTCCGGTCTTGAAGCCACGTTCGGTGGACAGCCTCTATGAAGAAGCCGGTATTCGCCCGGAACCTTCCAATGTTCTGAATTACTGGATCCGGGTGGAATGGTATCTCAATACAGAGGACGATTTAAAGGGATACTTTATTTATCGGCGCGGGGAAGATGAGGAGGTCTTTCCGGAGGCTTATGTGGGGAATGTTGTCGCTGGCGAAGATTTTTTCTTGGGAGAAGATCCCTATTATATTGATTACGATACACCGAACCTCCGCCCCGATCCATCTACGGGGGATACACGCGGTTACTACTATAGGGTGCGAGCCTACGATGAATCAGGCAATCTCTCGGAATTTTCGCCCGTGGCCTATTATCGTCTCATTGCCAATCCGCTTACGTTCGACGTGACCACTTCTCACACGGGAGAGCATTATCTTGACTGGACGTTTCAATCCGGCCCGGAGGTGTTCATTGACTACTACATGCTTCGAATCTGGAACAAGGAGACAGGTCAGCCGATGTGGTGGACGAAACATACGAATTTCGGTTCCACGCACAGCGTTCTACTAACTGAAGATAATGCTCTGGAAGCGTTTGTTCCGGGGCGCTGGTATATCTGGAAACTCAGCGTGATAGCCAACAGCAACCCTCCGGAACGATCTCCGGCGGGGTGCGCCGTGAAAAAGGAATTTAGATATTAAAATAAATCAAACGGGAGGCTTTTGTCTTATGCAGCAGGTATCCTTTGGGAAGCAATTGGGAGTGGCACTTTTCGCCGTTATCTCCGTGGTCGTGTTTCCTTTCCAGATGCAAGCGCAAACGGTCACTCAGGGCCCCGCGCAACGGGTGGATGTTCCCATTCAGCGCATCGGGCAAGCTTCCCAGTATTATCTCGGTGCGACCAATGAGCTGTTGATTCGTGTCAATATCTGGGGGCGAGTTCTGCGGCCGGGACAGTATTTCATCCCTTCTACGACAGACTTAATCACGTTGATTTCTGTCGCTGGAGGACCGCAAAATAAGTCACGTCTCGATAATGTCCGGATTGTCCGCAACCGGGAAGATGGTCCCAATGTTATCATCGTCAATATCAAGAAGTACATCAAAACCGGAGACCGGCGGCTGATTCCCAGCTTGGAGCCTGAAGATACCATCATTCTATCCGGATCGACTTGGCAGCTTGTCGGCGATGTCGTCACGGTTATTTCGCAGCTTTCTATCGTCGCGAACGTTTATTACTGGTTCTTTATCGCCAGTCGGAATCGGTAGTTGTTCTTTCCTGTCAATTCACGAAAGATGAAAAGAAGGCCGAGGAGATTTTTCCTCGGCCTTGTTGTTTCTCAGGATTTCCTTGTTCCGATTATCTCGTCGGTCCGCCTTCCTTTCCTGCGGTGACTTGGTAGAACCACCTCTCTCCATAAGGCAGCGGCAGGGTGAATTCGTTTGTCATTGAGATATAGGTTGTAGCTCCCGTGAAGTCCATCGGATTCTCGGATTCGAAGATCATGTAGTAATCTGCTCCGGGAACTTTGTCCCATCTCAGAGCGAGCACGCCAGCAGCGTCGAAGAGACTAATCGTCAAGCCCTGAGGAGTCGGATCAATGACCTTGGTGGCGAGCTTGAGCTTTCTCCCGTTTTCCGCATCCTGTGCGATAATATACTCACCTGCCATCAGAGGTCGGTCGAGCCAACATCCCATATGTGGCATTTCCATATGCGTGCCACCGAGTGTCTCAAACACGACTTGTCCCAGCGAGTCTGTTGCGTGCACTTCAATGGGATGATCCCACGAAGCAAAGAGCTGTACAATCGATTCGCCTTCCCAAGGAGGATCATCAATATGCGGCTTGCAGGTGACAAATTCAAACCGAGATACCGGATAACAGGCGTCCGCGACGTGGTCTCCATCCGCATCAGGCAAAAAGAGCCTGTCGTCATAGGGATTGATTGCATCGGTATAACGGGCATCCTCGTGATTGACAATCAAACCGAAACCGTACCAGCGATGCACGGTCGGTTCGACACTGCGCATACCCATCAATGGCTCGAACCCTGGCCAAGAGGCGCTGGCATAAGTGGTCAGGTCCTCCATTATCGGAATCAGGTCCCCATAGTCCCCCATGGTGACAATCTGCTGGTTCAAGGTATCCACCAGATAATAGCGATCCCATTGTGGGTAATGAGCCATCGAATAGAAGTACATGGGATAATACGGTGGGACGGTGAAGTCCAGCAGGATGAATGGATCGGGAGGCTGCACCATGCCGTCATAAATATCGAGACCCAATATCCGAGCATGCTCCAGCATGAGTTCACCTCCGCAGATAAGCGCCAGACAGTGTTCGGGCGGAAACATAAAGAAATTCTGGTGCATCAGCATATCGGATGCATCCAGGAATGGACTGAGATCGTATTCATAATCACCACCCGTCAGTGCGTGCGACTTGAATAGATCTGGTTCAATGCCTTCGCCGTGATCGATGAAGCATCTTTTGCCAACAGCGTCCGCTAATAGCTCGCGGATTCGTTTGTTTTGTTGCTCCAAATCGTAGTTTGCTTGATGGGTTTTCAAACGTGATAAAGCGTCTCTGTAATCGCTGTTTGATGCGGAGTCCAGACCAATGGAGTCCTTATACGCCAGCTCAGCACCATACGCCTCCGTTTCATTTTCGTCTGAACTTTGCGAGTCTTGATGTGCTCCTTTGTGCGTCTCCTCGTGAATCAGCAATTCTTCGAGGAAGGTCATTCCGGCAGCGGTCGAGCCAGCCGCCAGACGATTTGCGCCGACATTAATTCCGCCTCCGTACTCACCTCCGTCAGCGTCGTTCTGCGTTTCCTTCTCGAGTTTGCCGCTATTGAGCTGCGACGTCAGGCAATCAGCGAGCGTGGAACACGAAACTGTAATGGTATTGCCGTCAGCATCGCTGTAAGAGATTGACTCCGGTGGAGCCGTTCGAATGCTTTCGATAGCTGCCGCTATCGTCGTGCTCTCCGCCGATGTAAAGGGTACTCCGGTCCAACTGGAGTCGTAATCAAAATCAATGTGTCGTGTAGGCGGTAATTTTTTGTCTCTGGGCTGGGAAGCCAAGAGCATTCCTACCCCAATAATCAAGGGTACTCCAAAACAAATCCATTTTCTGATGTTCATGAGATGTCTCCTTGCACATTGTGAGTGCGTTGTCCCTTATTTCGGTTAATAAGACCTTTTTTATCCTTATTTTACCTACTGAACCATTACTAATTTCGGCAATAATTCAAGCGATGTCAAGGAAAAAAGCTATACAAATGTAAATTTTTTATACAAGCTAATTTATTTATTAACAAGTAATAGATATCTTGACCATTCAAAAATACCCATTCCGAAGGTACGAATGCTCGCTTCATGCCTCCAAAATGGGACGTTGACGTGTTTATAGATGGTCTGATTTGTTTTATCAGCGGACGGCAGGCAGGAGCCAGCCGTTAGGTGAGGGGAGGGAGCCGGGTTTACTCAATGCGCCATTGCGCCTCTGGAGAGACACAACGGCGTAATTTCCACCACTAGTGCCGTCGAACATAAGGTTTGCGTGTTACGCCGCATATGTCATTCCCGCATAAGCGGGAATCCATAAGAACCTCGAAAATACTGGATTCCTGCTTTCGCAGGAATGACACAATGGGACACTGGCATTGCCGGCCTGGAGACCGACAACGGCGAGACAACCTTTTGTAGTTCGGCACTAGCCAACACGCTCCCGCGTGTTGGACGGATGATTTAGTTGCAAATCCGCCCGTCGGTCGGGGTATGACGGGTTGAGGCGAAGCAACACGCGGGAGCGTGTTGCCTAGTTGGGTATATCTCTCTCGCGCCGAGACGGGTCGTCTGACCCGGCCGGAACTTTATTCGGTGTGCTTGACACGGCGGCGGACGGAGAAGATGAATAAGGTGATAAGAATTGCGGTGAGTAACGTTTGGATAATAGCCGTGACCGAGAGGATAAAACCGTAGAAATTGCCTATCTGACTCTCGTCTATAGCTTTGCTGAACCAACCTCGGTCGAGGCTCGCGACGCGAAATGCAGCTATGAGGCTTTGCCATATCTTATCGGGATCTGGCCACCATGTAACATTAGAAAAACCGTCATACAGGAGCCCGCCATAGATAACGGTGGCAATCAGCGTCAGGAGCAGTGTCCAGATAACCGGACGCCCAATGCTCCCGCTGAAATCACTCGCAAACTTATAGGAGTCGAGCAAGAAGAGGTTGCGCCGATCCCGCTTGCCTTCTTTATTCTTCTGCTTGGCCGCCATCAATCGCGCCTCGAAAATACCGCGCTCAAAGTCGTTAGCTTCGGGATGTTTCAGGTCTTTGCGAAAGCGGTTGGCAAGCTGTTGGTAGATTTCTTCTATCTTGTTCCAAGTGGGTTCATCCTCGCCGAACACAGACGGGTCTTTGCGCAGGTAATGTTCGTCGCCCACGATTTGACGTTTGGCGTGCCGTTTCTCTTTATATTCTCCCCATGCTACATTCTTGAACTCAATCAACTGGCAGTCGGTGCCTTCAAGAAGTATTTTCTTCATTCTGCCATCTGTCATATCGTGGATGAGCAGCTTGCAGTCTTCCTGTAAAACATTTCCGCGCAGATTTAGCAGAGGTTCTTCGTCGCCCTTCTTAACGAACTGTAGATGCTTCAGGAGCAGCCGACCCCGCCTTTTTTTTGCGTATCCCTCGCCCGGCCACGTGAGTTTCACATCTCCCCCGATGGTCAC
>CBDVDL010000096.1:0-7170 GCA_965372735.1 uncultured Alphaproteobacteria bacterium
GAACCTGCCGGATCAATCGCCCGCAGCGCTTTCCGAAGCGCTCCAGCATGGTCTTTTCAAATACGCCTTTGCTCCAGCGGCGCTCTATGGTTTTTTGGGAATGATTATGTGGTCTTTCCGCAGGCGAAACGGTGAAGAAACGGAGCCCTCGACTGGCGACAAGGAAGGAGGGCAGTCATGAGCGTACATTACGATCCTCCTGCTCCTCTTAAACACAAATTCCTGACTCCCGGTGTCTATGTAATGCTGACTCTGATGGCTATCGGCGCGGGATTCGCCATCTATCGATTCCTCTTTGGCCTTGGCGCCGTAACGAATCTCGATAACCAGCACCCTTGGGGAATCTGGATTGGCGTTGATGTGGCTTCAGGAGTCGCTCTGGCCGCTGGAGGATTCACGACAGCCGCTATAGCGGAGATCTTTCATCGGAAACAGTTTCATGCCGTTCTCCGCCCGGCTCTTCTGACCGCGATGTTGGGATACACCTTCGTAGCGATTGGCCTATTGGCTGACCTTGGCCGGTATTACAATATCTGGCATCCAGCATGGCCAACTATGTGGAGTGGCAACTCGGTACTCTTCGAGGTTGCTATGTGCGTCATGGCCTACATGACGGTGCTCTACATCGAGTTCCTTCCCCTTGTTGTGGAACGATTCAAGGATAAGGTGAAATTCCCCGGAGGGCTCAAGGTTTTCAACAAATTGACTGAGAGCCTTTTAGGTATTGTAGACAGCGTGCTGCCGAAAATCATGTGGATTTTTGTCATCTTGGGCATCACCCTCTCCTGTATGCACCAGTCATCTTTGGGAGCTTTATGGATCATCGCGCCGTCAAAAGTGCATCCTCTCTGGTACACCGATGTGCTGCCTCTTCTCTTTCTTTTATCAGCCTTTAGCCTTGGTTATCCGATGGTGATGTTCGAATCAATGATTATGTCGTGGTCTGTTAAGAAAAAACCGGAGATGGAGATTCTGACTCCATTGGCGAAGTTTGTCCCGGTCACATTGGGAATTTATCTCACTTTCAAGATTGGAGACATGATTCAGCGTGAGAGCTTCCGCTATATTAACGGTTCTTCTGAGTCCATTATGTTTCTCATTGAAGTGGTCGGTTTCGTGATTATTCCCTTTATTCTGTTCTTAATTCCGCGAGTGCGACGGTCACCGGTAGCGCTTTTTGTGGCTTCGACAATGGTGGTTGTGGGTGTCTTGCTGAACCGGATAAATACTTACCTTGTCGCCTATAACCCACCGTATGCAACGAAAGCCTACTATCCGGCGATTGGGGAGCTCGCCATTACGATTGGTCTGGCCGCGGCTCTCTTTTTCTTCTATCGAGTGGTAGTTACCATTTTCCCTGTTTTGCCTAAGAGCTTTAGTGATGAGGCTTAAAGCCTGGTCTCGAACAGCATCCGAAGCAAACGCTAACTTTAAAAGCGCTGAGAAAACTATGACGAAGTCAGTAAAAATCCTTGGGATACTCCTGGGCGGGATTACCCTGCTTCTTTGGTTTCCGGGGGCAATGACTGCTCAAAAGGACATGCCTGCAACCTCCTTCCACAAGGAAGCCATCGCTTGTAATCAGTGTCATGTCTGTGAATTGCCGACGGAAACGGATCCTTGCCTTCCTGCATGCCCTCGACCCAGATTTGAAGAAGAGATTTCAACGGGTGAAATCCCGGAAACCGTCGTTATTGACCGATTGGAAAATATTTACGGTCCGACATATTTTAACCACAAAGAACACGCGGATATGTCCGGGATGGGCGAAGGTTGTGGCGCGTGCCATTTTCACTATCCACCCGGTCATGTCTATGGCCGCTGTCAGGATTGCCATTCGCTGGAAGCGAATGCCGAAAACTTAGGCCAGCCGAGTCTAAAGGCTATTTATCACCGGAGTTGCATGGCTTGCCACATGGAGTGGAGCCATGACAAAAATTGCGTGGTCTGCCATGCGAAAAAAGGAGAAGAAACAGCAGAGGGAACGGCTGGCAAACGCTACTATTCCCACGTTCAAGAACCCGAAAAGAAGGTTTGGGATTCGGACGAATTCGATAAAGGAACGAAAGTCACCTTCTTTCATAAAAATCATATCGATTTATACGGCCTTACTTGTACCAAGTGTCATCAGAATGAAACCTGCCGTAACTGCCATGATAAAGGCGAACCGCGCTATAAGTTCGCTCGCGACGCGGATGCGTTTCATGACATGTGCAACCAATGTCATGGAAAGCGAAGTTGTGAGTGGTGCCATCGAACGGAAGAAATCGCGGCCTTCACTCACGCCGCATGGCCGCTGAATCGTTACCATAAACCTTTGAGTTGCGCTAAATGCCATAAGACCAAGGGCAAATTCAAAGGCCTATCTCGAAGATGCGAAGCCTGCCATAGTGGTTGGAGCACTGCCAACTTCAATCACGCCAAGATCACGGGCGTTGGGCTTGATGAGATTCATCTCGAAATGGACTGCGGCGACTGTCACATGGATCGCAACTTCGCCCGCAAACCAACCTGTGATGCTTGCCACGATGATGGCCGGGCATATCCCGCCAGCAAACCCGGACCATAGAATTCAAAACTGCTCTGTGGAAAACAGGCAAAACCTCTTGCATTCCAAAAGAGAACTCCTAACATCCAATCACTCAAGCCGTCCCCCATAATTCGGGAGACGGCTTTTTGTATTACACCGGTAATAACGAGTCGCAATTGTTTTGTATTCCGGCATTCCTTTTGATGTGAAAAATTAGAGAAAAAGGAAGAAGCCGAATCGGAATCCAAAGAAGACTAACGCCCCTTCGTATCATTCTAAATTTATCGAAAGACCCTGACCGATAGTGGCTCAGGGTCTTTTCATTTGGAATCATGGGTGTTGTTCGGTCGCGCCGAGCCGGGTCGCGTAGTGTCCTCCGTCCGGCAAAAGCGGAGCGCGGGAGCACCTGTCTCGTGAACCTAAAAGATTAGCAAAGAATTCGCTAATCTTCTTTGACTGTGACCATTTCTTCGCGCTCCGATTTAGCTTCAGCGTGATTCGTGTCACGAACACTGAATTGAGGCACCAGCACACGAACTTGGTCAGGGATGACGCCACTGCGCGAGAAATTCCTCAAGCGTACCTGTACGGAATGATTGATTTCTTGTCCCCTGGGAACGACTAAGAGTCCTCGGTTTGTCCAGATTTCTTGATCGATAATCATTTGCATATCCATATCTCGAATCTTGACAAGCTGGATTTTCGCGCCTGTTTTGCCGATTTCAAGGGTATCTAAAGCGGATACGATTCGCGGATTGAATGTCTCAGGGAGTTCCAGCAATTCCGCTACGGCTTTTTTTGGTGGTGCAAAGTTTTTATAGGGTTCCTGCTGTTTTTCAATCATCTTCGCGACAGATTGAAGTCTTGGAATTCCGATAAGCAGATCGTGTCCCACCGAGGGATGGGAAGCGAACATCTCTTGTTCATCCTTCGTCAGTGGGGAGCCTGCGTACACTTTTTCAAGCAAATCGGGGGAGGCCGCTCTCGCGCTCCAGAGAAATTGAATCCCGTCCATACCGGGCATTTGCATATCAGACACGATAACCGCATAAGGACTTCGTGCCTCGATGAGCTCCAATCCCTCTTTTCCGCTGGTTGCCGTATCAATGCGGATGTTCTGAGCCCGTTCCTGAAAAGGTTTCCTTAGCTGCCGTCTAAAAGCTTCCAGTATATTCGAGTCGTCATCGACGTATGAGCACTTTCTCGTTCATGTTGTTCTCCATGTTCGCTGATTTCATGGCAGATGTCTTTCCATATGGACAGACGATTCGTCATGCCGATTTTTTCGATGTAGTTGGAATCGATTTGTGATGCGGTACCGATCCCCTCGGATGCATGCCCTTCCGCCTCGATTGAATTCGCTACATGCACGGCGGTGAGTGGAGTGAAGCCGGTCTCCGGGTCATCCGCGGGAGTATGATGGAAATAGATCGCTTCGACAACGGAATCCATGAGGCCCCAAAGACCGACAAGGTACCCGCCGATTTCGGCATGTGTCGCTCCCAAGAGCTGCTTCTCTACTTCCGCCAGATTTCCTTCGGTATCAGCGCTGTTCTTAGGACGCGCTGGTATTCCTCCGGGAGTTTGGTGATGAGCAAGAGTTTGCCGACGTCGTGAAGCAGACCGGCTATGAAAGCGTTGTCAATTCCTTTCTGATTGTAGCGCTGTGCTTTGGCGATTTCTCTCGCGAAGACGCCCGTTTTCAGGCTGTGCTGCGAAAAATGGAACAGGGCAAGGAACAAGGGAAAAATATGGTTACGATTTGCGAGCGTATGACAGCCAAAACTGTCTTTTCTGTCGATGGTGTTGAAGCGGCGGTGGACCCCGTTGAGCCGCCGGTTGAGGTGACGAGTGACGGGAAGGAGAATTTAATCGTTAAGACGATTAAAGAATCTTCAGGATAGGACGATTCTCATCCACGAAGGCTCACATAAAGGCATCTTCTTTTTAAAGTGCCAGGAGTTCGTGTATCGCTTGCTTCATTTCATCATGACTAAAAGGCTTTTCAAACGTTCGCTGTGCACCGAAGGCTTTAGCCATGGAAAGATAGCTTCTCGGGCCAATGCGCCCTCCCCCGGATATGGCAATGATTTTCACGTCGGGGAACTCATGCCGCAGCTCTTTAATTGTCTCGAGGCCCTCCTTCTCCGGCATAATAATGTCCGTTATGACAACATCGATTGGCTGTTCTCGGAGAGTCTTCAACGCTATTCTGCCGTCAGAACCTTGCTCCACCTCATAACCCGCGCGTTTCAGCATTTCCCCGAGCATGGACCTGACTTCGGGATCATCATCAATAATAAGTATGCGCGCCATCGTTCTTAGTCTCCTTTCTTGTCCTCATCCAATACCTGACGGATAGCCGTACCAAGTTCAGCCATCATGACAGGCTTCAGAATGTAGTCACGAATCCCCAATTGTTTTGCTTTCTCAGTAGTGACAACCTCACTGAACCCCGTAATGAGAATAACCGGAATGTCCGGACGGATATGCATTACTTCGGTTGCAAACTCGACGCCCGTCATATCCGGCATTGTTTGATCCGTAACAACAAGATCAAACCGGTCTGGCTGAGCCCGAAACGCCTCTAAGGCTTCGACGCTGCTGGTTCGCATTGTCACTTTGTAACCCAGATTCCCGAGCATCCTTTGTCCCAAATCAGCCAACACCTCTTCGTCATCGACGAACAAAATGTTTTCGCTGCCCTTGGGTGTCTCTTTCTTGTCCGAAGCTTTCTCGGATGTCTCGACTTTTAGCTTCGGGAGATAAACCTTGAATGTAGAACCTTTCCCCAAGTCACTCGTGACCACTATCGCGCCGTTATGGCTTTTCACGATTCCGTGAGTCGTCGAAAGTCCCATCCCCGTTCCTTCACCGACGGGTTTCGTTGTGTAGAAAGGTTCGAATATCCGTTCCAATGTGACCGAATCCATGCCGTGGCCCGTGTCGCTGACCGTCAGTACCACATAGGGGCCTTTTTGAAGATTCGGATTCGCCCGCGCTTGTTTGGCAGTGACATCAACGGCGTCGAGATGTACCTCCAGCACGCCGCCTTTCTCTCGCATCGCATAGTGCGCATTGGTGCATAGATTCATCAACACCTGATGAATTTGCGTGGGGTCTCCCATCACTGCACCGCAGTTCCCGTTGATTTCCTCGCGGATTTCGATGGTTGCTGGCAGAGAAGCCCGCAGCAGTTTGAGCGCCTCTTTAATAACCGGGTGAATCTGGATTGGTTGTGATTCATGTTCCGCCTGGCGGCTGAAGGCAAGGATCTGTTTCACCAAATCTTTTGCTCGATCCCCAGCTTTTAATACCGCTTCCAGATCGTTATGCACTCTGTTGTTCTCTGGAACTTCTCGTTGGGCCATATCAGCGTACCCAAGCATCGCCGCGAGGATGTTATTGAAATCGTGCGCGATTCCCCCCGCCAACGTCCCAATCGCTTCCATCTTCTGCGCCTGACGAAGCTGATTTTCCAGCTCCCTCTTTGTCTCTTCCATCTGATGAAGTTCGATGCCTTCACCCAAATGTTTGGCAATTGCATTGAGCAGATTTCTTTCTTCTTTCATGAACGGTCCTTCATCACTTTCCAGTTTTTCTTCTAAGCGCACAATGTCTATCGAGCCCGCCTGTTCACCATGCACCTTGATATTGCTGGATTGCTTCCAAGCGGTTTCTCTGAAGTTATCCGTTTTGAACTCTTTCCCATTCATACTAATTCGCGCGTAGGTGATTTCTGGATAACGCCAACCCGATGGAATGAGGCCAACGATCTGTTGAAGTATCTCATCCAATGAAAAGTCTCGTCTTCCAATAAGATTGGAAACGGCATAGAGACAGTTCTGTTCCTTAACGCGCTCACCAAGATCAGACGTTCGTTTCTGCAGCGCTTTCTCCGCCTGCTTGCGCTCGGTAATGTCTTCATGTAAAAAAATCGCACCAATAACAGTATCGTCCCGTAAAATGGGCACTCCTTTTGCATTTACAAATACGGCGGGGCCTCCTGTCGTGGTTGGGAAGAATACATCGTTAAGTGCACATTTTTCTCCTTTTAGCACGTTGGTGTAGAACTCGGAAAGTCCCGCTGTGACAATACTCGGATGTTCTGGAAGAGAGAGTCCTATATAGGATTCTCTGAATTCTCTTCCCTTGCCAAAATATTCTACATGATAGGGACTGATATCAATTATTATGCCTTTTTCATCTGTGAGAACTATAGAAGTTGGCACCATTTCAAACATGCTACGAAATTTCAGCTCACTCGCTGCTAATGCCTCTTCCGCCTGTTTGTGCTGTATGACAATAGCAATCTGGTCAGAGGCAAATTGTAAAACCCCCAGATCCTTTTCACTATAAGCTGATGCATTTGTATAGCTTTGAATAGCTACGGCGCCGATGACATCTTTTCCAATTTTCAGAGGAACTCCAAGCCAAACTTTCGAGGGTGGACCAATGATTTCCGCTTCTCCAGCTTGTACCAATTTCGCAGTAACTTCCTCGGTAGCAAGGAGTGGCTTGCCTTTCTTGATGACGTAGGACGTGAACGTCTTCCCTGCTGGGAATGAAGTAAATTCGTCTTTCTCATCCGACAGATGTGGAAGCGAAATCGTGTCGCTTTCTTTGTCATATAGCGCAAT
>CBDVDL010000097.1:0-7114 GCA_965372735.1 uncultured Alphaproteobacteria bacterium
ATGGGAGATCTTTTTATTTTTGATCAGGATGGACAGCGCCTGTTGAAATTCAATCCGCTGGGAATTTTGCAGGCGGAATATGGAGCGCACAGAGGTGTGCGATGGGTTTCTCAGATCGATAATCTGGCCGCCGACAACGAATTCGGAATTGTCTGGGCGGATAGGGAAGCGAATCTTGTACGCAGGATGGATCTCTTCGGCAGCGGTTTGGGAGATTTAGGGCGAGGACAATTACGCAGCCCCGAGCGAGTGGCTTTTTCGGAGCGAACGCTGTGGGTGAGTGATTCGTCGGGAATTCTTCGCGCAGATATTGAACAGGGAGAGTTCATTCGGATACTCGAAACACAAACGCTGCAGGAATACGGTATCCGACAACTGAGCGATTTCGCCTGTGTCAATAATTCTTACCTGTATCTTTTGGATGGCTATCAAGGGCAACTCTGGCGAGTTTCTCTTCTCTCGAAATAGGCTTTCCGGATGACTAAATTGCATCACTCCGAAGCAATAATCGAGTGCGTAAGGCGAGCGTTTTGGCTCTTGTCTGTCGTACTCGTTTTTTTTGTCGGGATGGCACAGGGACAAATTCCGGCGCGTCGCGGGGAAGTAACTTTCGTTGGCGGGATGGAACAAGACAGTCTTTTTGTTTTGCCGGCGACGTGGGTGCTGCCGGATTCGCTTTTTGTCTTTCGCAATAACAAACAGCAAAGCGAGTTCTCCGGTTGGCGACGAACCGCTGCCGGAAATTCCATCTGGCTTTATCGTCCGCTTCTTCTGGGAGATTCGCTCAGAATCGAATTCAGCTACCTTCCTTTCCCGGTTATCCGCAGCTATGCCCGGCATCGTTTGAGAGAAATCAGTGTCACGACTCCCAGCGGAGATACCGTGAAAACCTACGAGGAAATTCCTGTACTTCGGAAGCGTGATGAAAACTGGTCGGAGCTCAACAAATCCGGCAGTCTCTTGCGCAGTATTTCTATCGGAACGAATCAGGACATGGCAATGGAAAGCGCGTTGAATTTGCAGTTGACCGGGAAAGTAGGAAAGGATGTGGAAGTCGTCGCGGCGCTGACGGATCAATCGTCACCGATAGAACCGGAAGGAACGACGGAAACGATTCAGGAACTGGACAAAGTGTATGTGCAGGTGCGGAGTCCTCATCTGCGAGGAACTCTTGGCGATTACACGCTGGACTTACCGGGCGGGCGCTATGATACCTACACGAGAAAACTGTCGGGAATTCAGGTGGAAGCTCTCTTTCCGAATGTGAGCGTCACCGCAGCGGGCGCGGTCAGTGAAGGAGAATTCTTTACGAATAATTTCATGGGGCAGGAGAGCAATCAGGGACCCTATACACTCACGGGTAAGAACGGCGAACTCAGTGTTAAGGTTTTGGCGGGGACGGAAAAAGTCTGGCTGGATGGAGAAGTGCTCCGGCGCGGTGAAGGGAATGATTATGTGATTGACTATTCGAGCGGGCAAATCACATTCACCAGTCGGCGACTTATTACATCGGATACACGCATCGCAGTGGATTTCGAATACGCCACGGAACGCTTCCAGAAGTTCTACGGCGCGGCGCGAGCCGAAGGCGAAATTCTGAATGGAAAACTGAAAAGCAGTTGGACGTGGATTGACGAAGCCGACGATAGAAATCAACCGTTGCTGACAACTTTCGATGAAGAAGACAGAGCTGCACTCGCATCAGCGGGAGATAATCCCTTGCTCGCGATTGTGCCCTCGGCGGATTCGCTGGGATCCGGACTCGGAGAGTACACTCGCAGAGATACAGTTGTGAGCGGCACGACGTATTCGATGTATGTCCTTGTTGCGCGAGACAGTCTCGGGCAGCTTCAAGGAGAGTGGCGAGTCACGTTTGATTATTTCGGACAAGGAAACGGCGAGTACGAACTTCATGTGGATCCATTGGGGCAAACCTATCATATCTGGGTAGGGCCGGGAGCCGGTGAATACCGACCGCAGCGCAAGTTACCATTGCCGACCGACCATCAGCTTGGAGACTTTCGACTTCAGACGGAAGTGGTGAAAGGAATTCGAGCGGGAACCGAAATCGCTCTGAGTCGCTATGACCAAAACACTTTTTCAGGTTTGGATGACAAAGACAACAATGGTCTCGCTGTAGAATCGAATCTGGAAATTGTCCCAGAGAATCTGAAGATTGGAAGTTACCGTCCGGATTATCTGAGACTCTTCGGCTCTCTGCGATATCGCGATGAGCGTTTTCAAGATATTACGCGCAGTGACCTCGTGGAATTTCAGCGCGAATGGGATACCGAACGTCTCTCCGGCACTGAAGAAACGATTCAGGAAGTCGGCGGCGAAGTGAGACCCTATCGCTTTTTGGGTCTTTCCGGTGCTTATGGAAGGCTGTCAAGAGGCGAACAATTTGAGTCGCGCAAGAGAACCGGGCAACTGCAACTGCGGCCGTTTCAGCACTGGGAAGCGACCTACAATATTTTTCATTTGACCTCGGATGACAGCGTAAGCGGACGCAACAGTCGCTGGACAAGGCAGAAGACCGGAGCGAAAGGGAAGTGGTGGCGATTCGAGCCGCTCGGAGGATTGAACTGGGAACATCGCCGCGATAAGTACACGGCTCAGAGTTCGGGATTTCGATTCTGGGAATGGCACAGCGGACTCGGCATCGAACTGCCGGCAGATATTGATTTGGATGGAGAATACCGCCGCAGGCTCGATGACAAAATTGCTGACTCGAAATATTATCGCTTTTCGAATGCGTACACCGCTTCCATGCAGGCGAGTTGGAATCCATCCGTATGGGGTCGGACGCTGCTCCGCTACAATCATCGCGAAAAAGATTACACGCTTCCCGATTCTGCGGATGTGCGCACGGATATGGCGCGGTGGGAAGCTTTTTTTATGCCGCCGTCCCGTCTCTTCGAAGCCAACTGGACTTATGAGGTCGCAAGTACTCGCTCGCAAAATCAAGTGCTTGTCGCTCTCGAAGTTCCTCCCGGAACCGGAGACTATCGCCGTGAAGGCGGGACGTACGTACCGGATGATCAGGGCGACATTATCTTGGTGCCGCGGAATACGGGTTTGTTTATCCCGGTGACGGAAGTTCGCTTGACATCTATCTTTTGGCTCAGGCCCGACGAAGCAAAATCGAGAATCTCTCTGCCCGATTGGCTGCATCCTTTTTCATCGGAGACGGAGCTGCAAGTCGAAGAAAACACTCGCGAGCGCTCTAACCTGCGTCTGTTTTTCTTCGACCCGTCTGTCTATCAGAGCGATTCTACGCTTTTCGGAAACTTTTCGATTCGGGAAGATATTCATTTCCAGCGACTGAGTCGGAAGTTCGCCGTGCGATTTCGTTATCGCCAGAGTAGCAGTCTGCAGAATCAATATTTGAACGGAGGCGAAGAAAGGAAGTTTCGGCAGGGAGCCGTGCGCGTGCGAGCGATTTATCTTACGGGACTTCGCGGAACGACGGAACTTGACGGCGAACGTGAAACACATCTCTACCGAATGACGCCGTTGCCCAATCGAGAAATTCGTCGCGCTTCACTGGAGGAAACGGTTACATATAATTTCGGAACTCGCTGGGAATGGGGAGGAAGTCTCAGCGGCTCCTACGTCGAGGATCAACTCAGCGAAATCGTTGCCAGACTCTACAGCGTAGAACCGCGAGCGTCGTATATGTTGCTGGGTCGCGGGCGCGCCGATGCAGAAATTCAGATGATTTACGCGCAATCCACGACCGACCAAATCCCATGGGAGCTTGCTCGCGGAGCCAACAAAGGAATTAATTGGCGCTGGGAATTTACAGCGAATTATCAGTTCGCCCGCAACTTTTCGAGTTCACTGACGTATTCGGGGTGGGCGGACGCGAGAGAACGAACGCTGCACACCGGCCGGGTTGAAGTGAGGGCATCGTTTTGAAACGACTTCTCTACATAATCATTCTACTTGCCATCGTGCAGGTGTCATTTGCAGGTACGCTTCGCAAGATTCGATTCCCCGGAGTACGAGCGTTTTCGACGGCAGAGCTTTCTCTTTTTCTGGGACTCTCGAAAGGAGACAGCCTGCACAACCTGCCGCACCATTTGCAGGCTCTTGAAGATTCTCTTATCACCGCGGATTATCTTTTCGCGCGCGTGGATTCCGTGCAGATTGATACATCGCGTCGAGGTCGCCTGATGCTTTCTGTCTATGTAAATCTCGGTGCTCTCTCTCGCGTAGGACAAATTCGCTGGCAGGGAGACAGTCTTTTTATTTCGCCTCGCGTCGCCCGAAGCGCACGACTTCAACCGGGAGCGGTTTTTCGCTGGGCGTCGCTCCATTCGGATATTGCCGAGATTTTGAGTGACATGGGAAATCATGGGTTGCCGTTTGCGCGCGTCACGATTCTGAGTATCACTCCGTACATGGGAGAGGGACATTTCGTGGATGTGATTCTGCGAATACAAAAAGGCCCGCGAGCAAACGTGAATTTTCTGGAGTTCTCCGGGAATCAATTGACGAAATCTGAATTGCTTGAGCGCGAGACACGTTTGCGGCCGGGAACGTTCTATTCCGAAATCGGAGCGGCTCGTGCGCGACGTTATCTGCAAAGGCTTCCTTATATTGCCGCTGTTCAAAACCCCGAAATTGTCTTCAATCCACAGGGACAAACCGGATTAGCTTTCACGATTGTGGAAGCGCCATCGACCCGCATCGATTTGGTTGCAGGGTATCTTCCCGGTGTTGAGGAAGGAGAGAAGGGAGTCCTGACCGGGCTTGTGGACTTGAGTTTCTTGAATCTTTTCGGGACGGGTCGGCGCGCTCTTGTTCATTGGGATCGTCCCGACCGTTTCGTGCAGACGATTCAACTCGAATACGAGGAACCTTGGGTCGCCAAGATGCCGCTGTCTTTGGCCGTAGGATTTGGCCAGCGCATCGAGGATACTCTCTATGTGGACCGAAACGTTCACTTGCGAGCAACAGTGACACTGACGGAAGCGCTTCAAGTCTGGGGGCAAGGACATTTTAAAGAGGTGATTCCGGATAGCGTCAGCCGGGAAGTTTTAAGGATTCCGGCGACTCGTACACGCGGTCTGGAAGCCGGTTTTATCTGGGATACACGCGATTGGCCGCTGAATCCGAGGTCGGGCGTGATGTTTTCGACATTCGCGGGCGTAGGTTGGCGGCGCGTTTCGGCGGCGCAATCTTCCGGAGGTGAGAGTCATCGCAGACAACATTCGGCGGGCGTGGATGCCGAGGTTGCTCTGGAAGTTTTCCCGCGATGGGTTTTTGATGCAGCCTTTCATGGGAAAGCGCTGGAGTCGAATGAACCGGAAATCCTGCTGCCTGACCTTTATCGATTGGGAGGAGCGCGTTCGCTGCGCGGCTACCGTGAGGAACAATTCTCCGGTTCTCGCATTGGCTGGATGAATCTGGAACTCCGGTATTTGCTGGGAGGGGCGTCGCGTTTCTTCGGTTTTGTCGATGGAGGCGCCTATTTCCGTGAGCAATGGATAGAGGGAACCCTGATAACTCGGCAGGACTACAAAATCGGCGTCGGAACCGGCATCCGTGTGGAAACGCGCCTTGGGATTTGGGGTTTCGATTACGCGCTGGGAGAAGGAGATGCTTTGCTGTCGGGGAAGGTGCACATCTCTCTGCGAAGCGAATTCTAATGCCGCTCTCCAACACGCAGGAGCGTGCTGGCTAGTGATGGTCGAATCATAGCGGTGTTGTCCGCCAATTGGCGGATTGCAGCCGACCCGTTTCTCGCGTTGAAAGATAGCACTAAGAGCTTGTTTTTCCCGATTATTCTTCGTAAATTAATAAGTTAAAATAAAGGTATAATTGTTCGTGAAAAAAGAGCTCATAATTAATTCTACGACGACGGAAGCTCGCATTGCGCTGTTGGAAGACGGACAGCTTGTCGAGCTTTTTGTCGAGCGGCCGGAAACAGAGCGGAATATCGGGGATATCTATAAAGGTGTCGTTCATCGAGTCGCTGCGGGTATGAAGGCGGCTTTCATCAATATAGGCTGGTCTATGGACGGCTTTATTCACTTCTCGGATGTGGGTACAGGTGCCTCAGAGTTGTTGGGGGGAGTGGACGAACATATTCCAGTCGAAGGAAAGCGATCGCGAGCCGTACAGCGCAAGCGACCGAATTTGAAAGTCGGTCAGGAAATCCTTGTTCAGATCGTCAAGGAACCTCTGGGCAAGAAAGGGCCCCGCGTAACCTCCGAAATCAGTCTACCGGGACGGTTTCTGGTGCTGGTGCCGGGAGCATCACATATCGGGGTATCGCGCCGCATTGAAAATTTCAAAGAAAAGAAGAGACTCAAGGCGATTCTTCAAAAAATTCAGCCGGAAGGATTTGGGCTTATCGGTCGTACCGTTGCCGAGAAGAGAACAGAAGAAGATTTAACGAAGGATTTGAAAAGGATACAACGGCTCTGGAATATGGTAAGCACTCGCGTCAGCAAAACGACCGCACCGGCGCGAGTTCACAAAGAGCAGCCTCTGACCTCCAGTGTCATTCGGGACCTGTTCGCCGCGGATATTGAACGAGTTTTAGTGGATTCGAAAACGCTCTACCGCGAAATTCGCACCTATGTTCGGTCGGTAGCTCCCGGTCTCCTCGAACGCATCCAATTGCACGAAGAACACGGGCCGATTTTTGACGTTACAAATGTTGAAGGCGAGATTGACAAAGGACTGGCGCGGAAAGTCTGGTTTGGAAGCGGTTCCTATCTTATCATCGAGCAGACAGAAGCGGTGGTAACCATTGACGTCAACTCGGGGCGTTTTCGTGGAAAGAAAGATCAGGAAGAGAATAATTTAAAAGTAAACTTGCTCGCCGCGCGGGAACTCTGCCGCCAGATTCGTTTCCGCGATTTGGGAGGCATCATCATCGTTGATTTCATTGATATGTCTCAGGATAAGAATCAAAAACGCGTGCTCGATGAGATGCGAAAGGAATTGAGAAAAGACCGCGCGAAATGGGACATGGCTCCGATTTCACGATTCGGCATTATGGAACTCACGCGCCAGAGAACCAAACCCAGTCTGGTCTTTACATTCAATGAACCCTGCCCTGTATGCGATGGCTCCGGGATGGTGGTTTCCAAAGAAA
>CBDVDL010000098.1:0-7029 GCA_965372735.1 uncultured Alphaproteobacteria bacterium
GACCGCATTATCTCGGATGCTCAAAAAGAAGCCGAGACCATGTTCAAGGAGAAGCTTCTCGAAGTCAAAGATGAGCAGCTTCGCCTAAAGGGGAAACAAGAAGCGGAACATCGCCGCAAGCTTGACGAAATCGCACGGTCGGAGCGAAGCATCCGGGATAGGGACGCCAATGTGAAATCCCGGCTTGAAACGTGCGACAAACGCGACAAGGAATCGGAAAAACTCCAGCAGCAATTGGGACAGCGCGACAAAGTCGTTCATGAAAAAGAGGAAGTGATCGATGCGCTTATCGAGGAGCAGAAAGCTGCTCTCGAACGCGTCAGTCAGATGACTCAGGAACAGGCAGTCGAAGAGCTGAAAGAGCACCTTCTGGAAAAGGCAAAAGAACAAACCGCTGAAATGATGAAGGAGCTGCGCGACCGGGCAAGGCAGCAAGCGAACCGGGAAGCCAAAGAGATTGTCATATCAGCGATTCAGCGTACCGCCGCCGACCATTCGGTTGAAACAACCGTTTCGGTCGTTAATCTGCCGAATGATGAAATCAAAGGACGGATTATCGGGCGTGAGGGGCGCAATATTCGGGCGTTTGAACAAGCCACCGGCGTCGATATTATTGTGGATGATACGCCCGAAGCCGTGATTATTTCAGCCTTCGATCCTCTGCGAAGAGAAATCGCGCGCCAGACTCTCGAAAGGCTCATGGCCGATGGCCGTATTCACCCTGCCCGCATCGAAGAGCTTGCCAAGAAATGCGAGAAGGAGATGGAAGAGCAGCTTGTCGAGGCTGGTGAAAACGCGGCTATGGAAGCTGGAGTTGTCGGGTTACACGGCGAGCTTATCAAAACCATGGGACGGCTGAAATACCGCACCAGTTACGGACAGAATGTGCTTCAACATTCCATTGAAGTCGCTCATCTGGCCGGATTGATGGCCGCTCAGCTTGGACTGGATGGTAAGATGGCTAAGCGCGCCGGTTTCCTGCATGACATCGGTAAAGCTATAGACCGCTTCACAGAAGGAACGCATGTGACCATCGGCGCCGATTTAGCGAAGAAATATCGTGAACCGAGAGTGGTGCAGAACGCGATTGCCGCCCATCACGGAGATGAGGAATCCACGTCACTCATCGCGGTGCTCGTGCAGGCCGCCGATGCGATTTCCGGAAGCCGCCCCGGCGCACGCCGTGAAACTCTGGAAGCCTATATCAAGCGACTGGAAAAGCTTGAAGAAGTGACCAAATCATTCGCCGGCGTGCAGAAATGTTTTGCGATTCAAGCAGGCCGGGAGATTCGTGTCATCGTCGAACCGGAGAAAGTCAACGATGCTCGCGCCGAAGCTCTGGCGCATGATGTGGCGGAACGCATTCAGGAAGAAATGGAATATCCGGGACAGATTCGCGTCACGGTTGTGCGGGAATTTCGAGCCGTAGAATTTGCGAAGTAGCAGCGTGCAGGATACTCTGAATATACTTTTCGTGGGGGATGTTGTGGGAAAGCCCGGAATGGAGGTGCTCCGTCACCTTCTTCCGGGGCTTTTGCTCAAATATCGTATTGATTTCTGTCTCGTCAATGGCGAGAACGTGGATGGCGGCAAGGGAATATCGCCGAAGCTCTTTGAAGAAATGCGAACGCTCGGAGCGGATGTGATTACCGGCGGCAACCATAGTCTTTACCGAGATAAAATTCTGCCGGTGATGGAAGAGAGCCCGTCTCTGCTCAGACCCTTCAACTATCCATCCGGTACGCCGGGCTACGGTTCGGGCGTTTTCGATTTAAAGCTTCAGGATCGCGTAGCCGTGTTGAATCTTCAGGGGCGTGCGTTCATGCCGCTCACGGATTGCCCGTTTCAAACCGGACGCGAAGAATTGAAACGGCTGTCGACGTACACAAAAATTATTCTGGTGGATTTCCATGCGGAAGCGACAGCGGAGAAGATGGCCTTTGCACGCTACGTTGATGGCCTGTGCGGCGCAGTTATCGGGACGCATACGCATGTTCAAACCGCTGATGAGACGATTTTCCCAAAAGGAACCGCCTACATGACGGACGTCGGGATGACCGGAGCTCACAGCGGAGTTATCGGTCTGGACACTGAAGGCGCCATACACCGGTTTTTATATGTTCGACATGGAAAGCAAGCAACCTTAGCAAAAGAAGATTTGCGTCTCTCGGCGGTTCTTCTGGAAATCGAAACGCAAACCGGTCGAGCGCTTCGTATAGAACGATTACAGTTGTCTCCATGACGCGGCGAATCATTGCGGAAGCTTGGAGAGCCGCACATCAGCCCGTCGAACGGGTCGTGGTTGACATCGAGGGGGAACGCATTGCAAAGGTCACGCCTGCGAAGGAAGTATCTCCTTCACCGCGTGACCTTGTTTTTGGCAGGCCGACTCTGTTGATGCCCGCTTTCCATGACAGCCATGCTCACCTGCTGCAAGGCGGCTTGACTCTGATTCGAGTCAGCCTCACAGGTATTCGTGATGTCGATGAAGCCGCTTCTTGCCTTGAAGAAGGAGCAAAGAATTCGGATGGGCGTTGGATGGATTGCTATGGCTGGGATGAGACAACGCTTCCTCTGAACCGGCATCTGCTGGACCGAATCGTTCCGGACATCCCTGTGTTCATTTTCAGCCACAGCCTTCACACGGCTGTCGTGAACAGCGAGGTTTTTCGGCAGGCGGGAATCGATGAACGCGCACCTAATCCTCCGCGAGGACGGTTCGGGAGGGATGCAGACGGAAAGCTGAATGGATTGCTGCACGAAGACGCCATTGATTTTGTTGCAAGGTCGCGCCCGCCGATTGAAAAAACGCAGGTGCGTTCTGCGATGTTGAAAGCTCAGTCTCTTGCTTTTTCGCTGGGAATCACAGCCATTAGTTGCAGTGTCCGCAGCGAATTACTTCCGTTCTATTTCGATTTCGCCGAGAGCAGCGATGCAATAATACGCCTGAATCTGTGGAAAGTCGCGGCCGATTTTGACTATGAAACGGAGCGTTTCGAGAAGTATGAAGGAACGCGCTTTCGTTTTGCAACTTTCAAGGGATTTGTGGACGGAGCTCTGGGCTCGCAGAGCGCGGCATTGTGGGAGCCTTATTCGAACAACCTGGAAAACAGCGGTATCTTGAACGCCACGAAAGAGGAGCTCTCTGCTTTCGTCAAGCGCGCCGCGGATAATGGCTTTCAGGTGGCGCTGCATGCGATTGGAGATTATGCCTGCACAACAGCGCTCGATGCTTTTGAAGCGGCGAAATGCTTTGACAGTCGTATGCGCCTCGAACACGCACAAATTCTCCGGCAAGAAGATGTCGGCAGGTTTGGACAACTTGGAGTGATTGCTTCCATGCAGCCTATTCACTGCACGGCGGATATGAAATGGGCTGAAGAACGAATCGGTACGGAACGTTCCCGTCTCAGTTATGCGTGGCGTTCGGTCAAAGACGCTGGTGCTCGCCTCTGTTTTGGCAGTGACTGGCCTGTGGAAACGCTCAGTCCGCTTGCCGGAATTCATGCCGCTGTGACGCGCCAGGACGCGGAAGGCCATCCTCCGGGAGGTTGGATACCGGAGCAGCGATTAAACATTGAGGACGCTCTAACAGCATACACGGAGACGGGAGCTTATGCCGCATTCTGGGAGGAAGAATTGGGCACGATTTCAGAAGGAAAGCTGGCTGATCTTATTGTTCTGTCCTGTAATCCGCTCGATTGCGAACTTCGAGAATTGCTGAATGCGAAAGTGCTGATGACGATATGCGGGGGGGAGATAGTCTATCGCGACAACGCTTTTTAGAGCATCTGTTTATAGAAAGCGTTTCCAAAAAAGAAAAGCGCCGGACACGATTCATGTGTTCGGCGCTAAATTTTTGTCGCAGGGTTTTGTAAGGTGTGAGTGTTTACTTGTCCTTTTCACCTTCGGCTTCAGGTTCGGCCGGAGTTTCAGCAGGAGTTTCGGCCGGAGCTTCAGCAGGAGTTTCGGCTGGAGCTTCTTCCGCGGTGGCTTTATGCGTCCCGGTCGCCAAAGCCTCTTCGTAGTTAAAACCCTTAAAGGTCGGTGAGGCTTCGTTGTGACATGCCGTGCAGGTTTCTTCGGTGGGGACAATCATACCTGCCGCAACAGCCAGATCACGGTCTTTCATGACCTTTATCGACTTGTAATCGGCTCCGGGTCCGTGGCAGGTTTCACAACCGACATTCGCGAAGTTTTCGTCCGGCGCTTCAGGATTGTATCCCGTCGCTGTGCCGAAACCTGTCGTGTGGCACTTCAAGCACTCGGGATTCTTGTCTTCACCTTTTTCAGCGTCCAGGCATTCCATAGCATTGGCGTGCTTGGTTTCGAGCCAATTCTCCCAAATCATCCCTTTTTTCTCGCCTTTGTGACACATCTTGCATTTGCTGTTGCCAACATAATCATGGGCAGCCTCTTCGGCGGCAAACGCTGGGAGTACAGCGAGTGCTCCGAAAACAATAATCGCCAGAAACAGAACGGCAATTTTGCGATACATGGATAGTCCTCCTTCTTAATTCAAACGCCGCAGTAGTAAAAAACGATCTGATTGCGACGCCTTACAAAATGGGTTTATCTCAAATCCTATATAACTTATAAAAAATAAATCGCTTTGTCAAGCGAAAAAATGCGCTTACTCCCCTATCATGGAAAGGACCTTTTGAACGACGGTCGCACCTAAATACTTGAAATCTATTGGTTTGACGATATAGTCCGATGCGCCAAGTTCCAGAGAAAGGCGACCCTCTTCGTCGTTAGCGTACCCTGTCATCATGATGACTCCGACAGTGGAGTCGAAGCGTCGAATTTCTCGCAGGGTTTCGATGCCGTCGAGGCCGGGCAGGCGGATATCGAGCAGGACGAGATGCGGCCGCACGGCGCGAATCAGCAACAACGCTTCCTCACCTGTCGTGGCCGTGTGAATCTCGAATTTACGCTTGGCAAGAAATTGACGGATTGTCTCGAGGACATCAGGATCGTCATCTACCACCACGATTCGACCTTGAATCACGATTTATCCTCCTGTTTCGAAAGCCTTTGCTTGTTCCCGTCCTGCATGCTCATCCACTCGCCATAGTATCAGAGCCCCCACACCGAAGAAAAGCAGTAACGTCAGCATCGCGATACGCAGACTGCCTGCCAGTAGAACCGCCAGACCATAAACCAGAGGCCCAACAGCTCCAGCGAATTTGCCTGAAATGCCAAAAAAACTGAAGAATTCACTCGAGTGTTTTGGAGGAATCAGGAAGGCTTGAAGAGAGCGCGACGCGGCCTGAGTTCCTCCCAATACAAGCGCGGACAACGCGCCAAGTGCCCAGTATTCCCGGTGAGCGTTTCCGAGCCATCCGAGTCCCCAAGCCCAAATCAGTACAATACACCAGACCGCGAGGCAGAATAAAATCACACGTCGATTCCCGATGCGACAGACCAGCCATCCGAAAAACAACGCTCCGAGAAAAGCGACGGCTTGAATCATCAGGAAGAACACAATGAGTTCTTCTGTTCCCATCCGAAGTTCCTGATCGCCGAAAACAGCCGCCATGATGATGACGGTTTCCACCCCATCATTATAGATAAGGAAGGCGATAAAGAATTTTCCGAGTTCGGGAAGCTGCCTGACTTTTCGAAGTGTTCCTGAAAGCGTACGCCAGCTTTGCCGGAACAAGCTGTCTGTTTTCGAGATGACAGGCACTCTTGTTTCACGCACACCGGCAAGCAGAGGGATAGAAAAGAGAGCCCACCAGATGGCGACACTGAGAAAACAGTGTCCTAACGTGAACGTTCCAGCGGGTAATCCAAACACTTCCGGGGACTGCAGCATCAGCAAATTGAGCAGTAGCAGTAGTCCGCCGCCGATATAACCCCAGGCCCATCCGATGCCGGAAATTTTACCGTAGTCTTCGGGTTCAGCGATGTCAACGAGCAGAGCATTGTAAAAGATATTGGCGCCCGCAAATCCCAATTGGGCGAAGATAAAAAGAAGTCCGCCCCACAGCCACTCGCCGGCTCCCACTGTCATCATCAGAGCCGTGGCGACGCACCCGATAAACACGTACGCGCCGAGGAATCTTTTTTTGCGCCCTAAAATATCCGCCATCGCGCCCAGCAGCGGAGAACTAAGAGCAATCAGAATCATGGAGGCAGCGACCATGAGGGCCAGCATCGTCGCGCCGGGAATGCGAATGGAGCCGAGTGAAAGGCTGTTCTCACCTCCTGCTACGACGCCCGCATAGTATTTATTGTAAATGACCGCTAAAATAACAGTCGCAAATGCGCTGTTGGCGAAATCATAAAAAGACCAGGCTGCGACTACACCCGGGTTGTTTCGCGGAAATCGAAAAAAAGAAAACGACGCGGCCATAACTAGTGCCTCTACCGGATGAGAATAAGTTTTCGGGCGCGTGTTTCGTCCGGCGTTTGCAGCACATACAAATACATGCCGGTCGGCAAATCATGGCCGTGATTGTCTCTGCCGTCCCATCGCAGAGTGTGATAGCCTTGCACTGCTCCGGAGAAGAGTGTGCGCACTCGCTGTCCCAAGAGATTATAGAGCACAAGTTGAACAGGATTTTCTCCCGGCGGTGCAAAGAACGAAATCGTGGTTGAACTATTGAAAGGATTCGGCCAATTCTGCGAAAGCGAAATCGTCGTGGGAACGGCATGACGTGAGCGCGGCGCTGCCGAAACGCCGAAGAAATCGAAAGCGCGTGTCAGAATATCCGTTCGCGTGTTAGACTGAAGCATTCCCGAAACACCTTCCAATCCGAACGCGAAGAAGATGTATTTACCGGAGCCGTATTCTCCCTGAACACCGGCAGGCAAACTGTCATCCGTAGCATAGTGAAAACACTCCGCACTTCCCTCTGACACTTCGAGCGATGACGGCGCATGTTGATTTCCGGCTCCTCCAGTTCCAATCAGATAGATTTCCAATCCTTCGCTGACGGGTTCTCCTGCTGTCCCAAAAAGATGTCGAGAACCGACATCATGCTCACGTACATCACAGTGCAATACATCTCGCAGGAAAGG
>CBDVDL010000099.1:0-7025 GCA_965372735.1 uncultured Alphaproteobacteria bacterium
GGCATCGTCGGCATGCGCGTATGAATTGAAACTGCTCGGCCATGAACCCGTCATCTTCGAGAAAAAAACTCTTCCCGGCGGACTGAACACAACCGGCATCGCTCCCTATAAAATGAGCGCGGAGGATGCGCTTCGGGAAGTCGAAACGATTCGCCGCATCGGCATCGAGATTCACAGTGGCGTGGACATCCGCTCGGACATCGAAAAACTCATCGAGGATTATGATGCTGTCTTCATCGGCATCGGCATTGGAGACGATACTGAATTGAACGTGCCGGGGATTGATGGCGATGGCGTCATCGGCTCCATCGAATGGATCGAGCAATTGAGATTGTCCGACAAACCCGCGCTTCCAAAAAACGCGAAACGCGCGCTCGTAGTCGGCGGCGGAAACACCGCACTCGATGCCGCGCGAGAACTTGCTCAGCTCGGCGTGCCGGAAGTCACGATGGTCTATCGCCGAACGGCGCAACTGATGCCCGGATTTCGCCACGAGCTTAACGACGCGCGCATCGAAGGCGTGCATCTTTTGGAACATGCTGTCATCACTGAAATCGTACGGGAAAAGGGCAAGCTTAAGGGTGCGCGAGTTCGTGCGTCGGATGAAGACATCTTTCTGCGAGCAGATATTATTATCATTGCCATCGGGCAGGCGAAATGGCGCGACCTGCTGATGAAATTCCCCGACGTTAAACTCAACGAAGCGAATGAAATCATCGTGGATGAGGAAACCGGACGAATAGGAAACCGGCGCATCTACGCGGGAGGAGACGCGACGCCGGGGATGAAACTGGTTGTTCAGGCAGTCGCCGATGGAAAGCGAGCGGCGCAAGCGATGCACCGAGAACTTCTGCAAACCGGAAAAGGAGGTGCCTGATGGCTGATCTTTCTGTGAATCTCGCCGGCATCAAATCACCGAATCCTTTCTGGCTGGCATCGGCTCCCCCGACGAATTCCGCCGAGCAGTGCCTGCGCGCGTTCGACTTCGGTTGGGGCGGCGTTGTATGGAAAACCGTCGGAGACCCGATTGTGAATGTGTCGAGTCGCTTGGGGTCAATTGACGCGTCCGGCATTCGCATGGTGGGATTGAATAATATCGAGCTTATTACCGATCGGCCACTAAGTGAGAACTTGCGTGAGATACGCGAGGTCAAAAAACGCTTCCCTGACCGTGCGGTTGTTGTGTCCATTATGGCCGAATCGAAAGAGGACTGGCGCGAATTGATACGCCGCAGCGAAGATACCGGCTGCGATGGACTGGAACTCAATTTCGGCTGTCCGCATGGTATGTGCGAACGCGGTATGGGTTCAGCGGTCGGTCAGGAACCGAAAGTGATTCGAGAAATCACGGCATGGGCGCGAGAATTCGCAAGCACACCAGTTATCGTCAAACTGACTCCGAACATCTCGGATATTATCGAGCCCGGACGCGCGGCAACCGAAGGCGGTGCGCACGCTTTGTCGCTGATTAACACCATCAAGAGCCTGACCGGAGTGGACCTCGACAATTTCGTGCCGTATCCTGTGGTCGGCGGACAATCGACACCGGGAGGTTTTTGCGGTCCCGCGGTGAAACCTATCGCGCTTCACATGGTCAGCGCACTCGCCAAGGACTCGCAAATCAACATCCCCATCTCTGCGATTGGCGGTATTTCGACATGGCGCGACGCGGCGGAGTTCATGGCACTCGGCGCGACGAATGTGCAAATTTGTACAGCGGTTATGCACTACGGCTATCGCATTATCGAGCAGCTCACCGACGGACTTTCCAATTATCTTGATGAACACGGGATGGCTTCCGCGAACGAATTGATTGGGCGAGCGGTTCCGGCAGTCGTTGATTGGGGAGATTTAAATCTGAATTATAAAGTCGTCGCCGATATTGACCTTGAAAAGTGTATCGGTTGTCAGCTTTGCATTCCCGCGTGTCAAGACGGCGCTCACCAATGCATCTATCCACCGGGCGTCGAAGCGAAACCGGGACACACCGCTCCGCATGCCGCCGAAGCCGCTGAGAAACTCGCCGAAGATCCGATTTATCGCGTCCCGTGGGTGGATGAAACCGATTGTGTGGGATGTAATCTGTGCGCGCATGTCTGCCCGGTTCCGGATTGCATCACGATGAAACAGGTCGAGACAACAAAGCCGCGCGAAAGCTGGAATGACCGCATCGCGAAGGGAATCGACTTTATTCCGGGCGGCTTGCACGACTCTCCCGCATCGTAAGAAAGGATTATCATGATTCATAGAATTTTCGCTGTCGCCTGTACGATTCTGCTCATCTCCACATCGCTCCTCCATGCCGGAACAAATGGAGGTTTCGCCGGAGCGTTCGGGCGGATGGGAGTCGGCGCGCGCGCGAAAGCGTTAGGCGATGCTTTCACGGGTTACGCGAACGGGCCGGAAGCGATTTATTTCAATCCCGGCGCGTTGCCGTTTCTTGAAACCCGCGAATTCTCGTCGGCAATTTCCGTGATGGCTCTCGACCGCAGCATGCATTTCCTTTCGTTCGCAACTCCCCTGCACCCGAAAACAGGCGAAACGCGAGCGAACGCCGGATTCGGCGCGGGATGGCTGCACGCGGGCGTTGGAGATATCGACAGCCGCGGGTTCGACGGCGAACCTCTCGATATGATGAGCATGTCATCGAATCTCTTCTTCTTTTCTTTCGCGAATCGGTTCCATCCGAAAGTCGGCATCGGCATCACGGCGAAAGTCGCGTACGAAACGTTCGGCAAAATCGGCAACGAAGGGCGTTCAATTAACGGCAACGGATTCGGTCTGGATTTCGGGGTGCATGTGCGGCCTATTGACAAGCTCTTCCTCGGCGCGCAGGTGAAAGACATCGCGATGAAAACGACATGGAACACGACGGATTACTGGTCGCAGGGCACCTCGAAAGCGGACAAATGGCCGCTGCAATACCGGTTCGGCGCGGCGTACCAACCAGCGCCGTATTTGCTGGCGCTTGCCGACATCGAAGGTTCGGATAAAGAAGACATCCGGCTGCACATCGGCGTGGAAAGTATGTGGCAAATCGCTGAACAGCAAACCTTCGCTCTGCGCGCAGGCCTCAGCCATGAAGACATCGCTTTCGGCTTTGGACTTTATTTCGACTTCTGGAAGGTGACCTCGAAAGTGGACGTCGCCTACGTCATCGAATCCATCGCCCCGAATGATTCGCAGGTGCTGGCTTGGAGCGTGGAGTTTTAGTCATATTTGCGGTGTTGGCTGCTTGCAGCCGACCCAATGAACTCCTATTAGACAGGGGAATATCATGGACAAATTAATACGACAGATTGAGACAATTCGCACCAAGCTGGATTCTTGGCGGCGGCGTTCAATGAATGAAGCTCAAACTCGGGCCACAGTGATCGATCCTCTCCTCGAAGCACTTGGATGGGATGTTCGTGATCCTGATGAAATTCAAATGGAATACCCAACAGTCGATGGCAAAGCAGTAGACTACGGCCTTAGAATTAATCGCAAAATCGTGCTACTTGCAGAGGCGAAAGCGCTTCACGATCCGTTGACTGATGTAAAAGCCATCACACAGATTGTCGGTTACGCTGCCAATGATGGCATTACGTCTTGCATCCTCACGAACGGCGTGAAATGGCGAGTATACCGCAGCATGGAAGTATGTCCTGCTCCCGAAAAACTCATGTTCGAGGTATCGCTTGATCCCCGCGAGTCAGAAGGTCTGTCCATAGAGCAACTGGCCAAGCAGATGTGGCGTTTCTCCCAAGAGAAAGTGGCAAAGGGAACACTTGACCAACTCGGCGAGCAGACTTTTACCGACAGCAAAGTCCGCAAAGCAATGGATGAAATAATGCGGGATGCACCGCTACCACTTATGAGGATTGTGAAGAAAGCTGTGGATGATGAAACCCTAACACCTCAGAAAATTAAAGAAAGCCTCGCTCGAATCTGGACTGCTGAAAGTGGAGAACCACACTACATAGAAACTCCAGTTCGTAAGCGGAGCAAGAGTCCTCTGAAAACTTTGGGAGCAAAAGTAACAGCAAGAAAAAAGGGCGTTGGTCATGATGAAGCGATACATATTGCTGAGAAACCAAAAGAAGTCATTGAACTTTATAGAGCAATTGACCGCTATTGTTTTTCACTGGGTCGTGATATAGTGGAGAAGCGATATCTAAGACGCAATATCAACTACCTCCACAAAAAAGGAATTTTCTGCAGTGTGGTTATTTGGCAGAACAAAATCGGAGTATATCTCAAACTCAGGTATAATCGTTTAGCTAATCCACCAAGTTTCGCAAGAGATGTCAGCAGCCTTGGCCACTGGGGTGTGGGCGACCTCGAACTGGCCATAAGCAGTCTTTCGCAACTCGAGCAAGCAAAGGAACTAATCCATCAAAGCTACGAATCCATCCCGTAATCTATAACCGAGGGTCGGCTGCAAGCAGCTAACACCGCGAAATCTAACATTCTGGGCAGATCGGGGGATCTGCCTCGGCGGGGCACAGCGGATTTGGTAATTACCGAGCGGGTTTGGATATGAACAAGTCAGGAGTTATCTTATATAACTCTGAATGAAAGGAATAGCACGAATTTGAAGACGATACCAACATTGAGAATTGGTGAACTCGAAGCCAAAATACCCATTGTTCAAGGAGGAATGAGTGTGGGGATTTCTCTGGCAGGGTTGGCTTCAGCGGTCGCAAATGAAGGCGGTGTTGGAGTCATCGGCGCTGCCGGTATTGGCATGCTTGAACCCGACTTCGCCACAAATTACAGGGGAACAAATCGAAGAGCCTTAATAAAGGAAATCCGAAAAGCAAAGGAAATGACGGATGGAATTATCGGAATAAATATCATGGTAGCCGCCACGGATTTCTGTGATCTCGTCATGGATGCGGTTCATGAAGAGGTTGATATAATCTTCTTTGGAGCAGGACTTCTGTTCAGGAACCCCATCACATTGCCGCCGGAGGAATTGAAAAAGGTTGCCACGAAGCTTGTTCCTATCGTGTCGTCTGCAAAAGCCGTAAGCATCATATTTCAACGTTGGTCGAAAAACTGCGATCATGTTCCCGATGCCGTCGTTGTCGAAGGGCCGTTGGCGGGTGGGCACCTCGGTTTCAAGCGAGAGAGAATTGATAATCCAGATTATACTCTCGAAAAGATTTTGCCGGAGGTTGTTTCTGCCGTAAAACCCTTTGAGGAACAGTATCATAGAAGTATTCCTGTCATCGCCGCTGGAGGCATTTATACCGGAGCGGATATTCATAAATACTTACAGATGGGAGCTCAAGGAGTGCAAATGGCAACTCGATTTGTTGCCACTCACGAATGTGATGCTTCCTTAGAATTTAAAGAGTCTTACGTCAATTGCAAAAAAGAGGATTTAGCGATTATCGAAAGCCCTGTGGGATTGCCGGGAAGAGCGATTCAGAACAAGTACCTTGAAGATGTTTCAGCCGGAATCAGGAAACCCTTTAAATGCCCTTGGAAATGCTTGATGACTTGTGATTATAAAAAGGCTCCGTATTGCATCGCTCTGGCATTAACCAACGCTAAAAGAGGGCGTTTTAATCACGGATTCGCTTTTGCAGGAGCGAATGCCTATCGGATAGATAAAATCATCTCTGCTAAAGAGCTAATCAATATTCTAACAGAAGAGTATAAAGAGGCGGCAGGTATACCTTGCTCTCTTTAGAAGGAACAACGCACAGCTGTTGCAGTTTACTATATGTATCTAAAGGAGATAGGGCGACGGGAACACGACATTTGAAACTCTGGCTGCTGGTGATACTGACGGCGTTGAGTGGGCCGGTGATAGCCGCTCCCGGCTTTACATTCCTCCAGATTGGCGTGGGAGCGCGCGAGGGAGCGATGGGCGGAGTTGGAGCCGCCTTATCTACTGGGCCTTCCGCGGCTTACTTTAATCCGGCGAATCTGACCCTCGCCAAACGCGGCGGCGCGTTATTGATGCTGAACCGGCATTTCGCGGACATTACCAGCCAATATCTCGCCATAACGATGCGCAGCGGCTCCTGGGCGATCACACCGCACTATCTGGGAACGACCGTGCCGGGAATCGAATTGCGCGACCGCCCCACACAGGAACCTATCGCGCTCTTTGACAGCCGCAATGCCGCTTTAGGGGTGTCTGTCGCGAGGGAACTTTACGCGGGTCTGTTAGTCGGAGCAACTGTAAACTATTTATATGAAAAGATTTACATAGAAGCCTCGGATGGCTGGGGATTTGATTTTGGCGCGGCATGGGCAACACCTGTATCGGGTTTGCGACTTGGCGCGGCGGTTCAAAACCTCGGAAAGGCGAGTAAATTCGTCGCGGAAGCGCCTGACCTCCCCACTTTGCTGCGCGGCGGAGCAGCTTTTACGAAATCGCTTGGGAAATTTGGCGAGGCGACCATCGCGGCGGACTGGCTTGCCATCCGGGATCAAAGCCCGGAGCAGCGAGTTGGCTTGGAATTGGCAACGCTCACTATTTTGCGGCTTCGCGGAGGCTTCATAAGCGGCGTTGAAGCTTTGGATGCCACCGCCGGGTTTGGCCTGTTTTATCGGGGTCTTCAGTTTGATTATGCGTATATTCCTTTTCGCGAGGAATTAGGCGAAGGCCACCGGTTCGCATTTGGTGTAGAGCTTTAGGAATTCCGCTCGGTTTCATCACGAGGGGTGAGGGCACCCACTCGTGGCGAGCCTTTTCAAGAAAAAGCTTGATTTTGGTGAAAAATATTTGTAGGATAGATTGTCCCCCGGCGACAGGGGGTTTTCGGTTGGTTTGACCGAAAGGAGGTGGTCCAGTGAATAAACGGCCCGGGAGGTTAGATCCGTAGGTCTAACGCCCTTATCCGTAAAGCCCGCGCGATGGTATGCGTGGGCTTTTTTTTGTGGCTCCACGCGGTGTTGGCTGCTCAGCACACTGCCGCGCGGCACTACCAGACCGTGTTCTTAACATTCCGGGCAGATCAGGGGATCTGCCTCGGCGAAGAAAGGCTTGAAATTTCCGATAATTCTTTATATATTATTTAATT
>CBDVDL010000100.1:0-6964 GCA_965372735.1 uncultured Alphaproteobacteria bacterium
GTGCCGGGTTATCTTCAATCCAATCGCGCACGCGGCGAGCTTCCGTCAGCGCGGTTTCTCTCCAAGTGTCGTTGTCTTCCTGCAAAGCATATAAATAGAGTGTTCCGGCAGACCAGCCTTGAATCAGCGGCAGAAGACGGCGGAAGCTTGAGCTTCCTTGATTGAAGGGAAGAGAATGCGACGCCAGATAAGAGGCGCACTCGTCCGCGTACCATTTATAGGTGGTATCACCGTACACCTCGCGGTACTTCATCTCCGCAACGAGACCCCAGCCGCAGTTGTGACTGCGATAGTAGCCAAGATCTCCGGGGTTGCTTTCTTCCTGCCAAGCCGGGTAACGAAGACCGTACTCCCATGCGCGAGTGATAGGAAGGCTGTAGAGAGAGGTGTCTTCGGTCCACACGCCGTATTGCGACCAGACTCGAATCGCTTCCAACGTATTATCCGTCTGAACGATGGTCGCGACACCGCCGGTTTCACCTTCAATCATTCCACCCATGTTCGCGCCCGGTCCCGGATGCTGCAAGCGAACAAGGAAATCGCAGATTTGAACGTACTCGGCAAAATACGCGACTTCATCCAGCGTAGGCCGTGCAGGCGGTTCCGATTGTGGTATGCTTCGCTGCGGGAAATCGTAACCGGAGAACTGCTCGAGTTCCACGGGTGTCAGATATGGAGTCGCCAAACCGGAGTGATGCACTCCGAGGAGCATCATCAGGAGAGTGACAACAAGGCATAGTCTATTGTCAGCAGACCGGAAAATATTCGCGAATTTCATAATCCGTAACCGCTGTTCGGTAGCGATCCCATTCGACTTTTTTATTCGCAATGAAACGTTCGAAAACATGTTCGCCGAGAGTTTCGCGTACGAGGTCACTCTTTTCGGTTTCCATAATTGCTTCGAGCAGACTGCCCGGAAGCATTTCGATGCCGTGTTTGTCACGGATTTCCGGATGCATCTCGTAGATATTTTCTTCGTTGGAAGCGCGAGGTGTGAGACCCTGCCCGACGCCGTCCATTCCGGCGGCAATCATCACGGCAAAAGTGAGATAAGGATTGCACACCGGGTCGGGAGAACGGAGCTCGATGCGCGTCGCTTTTTCATCTCCCAGGCGATAGCGGGGAACACGCACGAGCGCGCTGCGGTTTTTCTGACCCCACGTGATATAGACCGGCGCTTCATAGCCGGCGACGAGTCGCTTAAAACTGTTGACGGTTTGATTCAGCACAGCCGTCATAGCGCGAACGTGTTTCAGGATGCCCGCCATATAAGAACGTCCGAATTTAGACAGATGATAACTGTCCGCGGCATCGAAAAAGAGATTCTTGTCGCCTTTGAAAACAGATTGGTGGGTGTGCATGCCCGAACCATTTTGTCCCGCGATTGGCTTGGGCATAAAACTGGCGTAGAGATTTTTTTGCTGCGCGACGGCTCGCACTATAAAGCGGCAGGTCAAACACCGGTCGGCCATCGTTAAAGCGTCGGCGTACTTCAGGTCAATTTCGTGTTGACTGGGAGCGACTTCATGGTGTAAAGCTTCGACGGGGATTCCCATTTCCATCAGCGCATCGGTCGTGAGCTGCCGCGCCTGTGTGCCGATGTCGATGACACTGTCATCGAAGTAACCGACAGAGTCAATCGGTACAGGTTTTTTATCATCCGCGAAATAAAAATATTCCAACTCGGGGCCGATGTAGAACGTGTAACCATGTGCGGCGTGCTTCTCGATAGTGCGTTTCAAAACGTAGCGCGAGTCTCCTTCGAAGGGAGTTCCTTGCGGTGTTTTTAAATCGCAAATAAAGCGAGCCACGCGACCGTTTGAAATTTGTTGAGGCAGAACCGCGAACGTACTCAAATCCGGCACGGCCATGAGGTCACTTTCTTCGATGCGCGAGAAGCCTTCAATCGAAGAACCATCGAAACCAACACCGCGATCAATGGCATCAGGAAGTTGTTTCTCGGGAATTGTCACACCGCGCAGCCGGCCATTGATGTCGGAAAACCACAGCCGAATGTATTGAACGTTTTCTTCTTTAATTACGCGAAAAACATCGTCACGCGAAATAGACACGAGGAACCTCCCGAAGCTAAAAAAAACTACTTGTGGAGATATTTTCGTTGCGGATTTGGTAAGCTATTACACGTCGTAATAGAGACCGATTTCGTAGGGGTGGGGGCGTCGCCGGACTTCGTCGTATTCCTTATCCAGCTTTTGTTGAATCCAGATGTTCACAAAATCCGGAGGAAAGACTCCGTCTCGGGTCAGAAACTCATGGTCTTCTTTGAGCGCCACGCACGCTTCTCGAAGCGACATGGGAACCATGCGGATTTTCATCTGCTCTTCCAGAGGCATTTTCATGATATTCTTATCGATGGGGCCCATCTTGAGCTTCGTGGGATCAAGCTTGCGGCGAATTCCGTCGATACCCGCGAGCAACTGAGCGGCAAGCGCCAGATAGACATTACAGGTCGCATCACCAGGACGGAATTCGATTCTCTTTTCATCGTGACTGGTTGCATATTTCGGAATTCGCACCGTTGCCGAACGGTTCGCCAGCCCATAGAAAAGCCTGACAGGCGCTTCGAAACCCGGCACCAGACGTTTATAAGAATTCGTAGAGGGATTTGTCAGCGCTAAGAGAGCCGGGCCGTGGTCGAGGAGTCCGGCGATATAGGAGTGCGCCAGAGCAGAAAGTCCCGCGTAACCGTGTTCATCATAGAAAAGATTGCGGTCGCCTTTCCATAGCGTCTGATGAAAATGCATCCCAGAGCCGGCTTCATTATAGAGCGGTTTCGGCATGAATGTGACCGTTTTCTCCGCCTGATGCGCGGTCATCCGAATCAGATATTTCGCTCGCTGAGCGGCGTCGCCAATCCACGGCATCGGTCCCAAGAGAATCTCTATTTCCGATTGCCCAGGCCCACCGACTTCATGGTGATGGTAGCGTACAGGGATTTTCGCTTCTTCAAGCCGCTCGACCATCTTAGCACGCAGGTTGTAAAAGTGATCCAGCGGGGGAGGAGCATGATACCCGGAGCCTCGAGGAATTTTATGACCCAGATTTCCCGGTAAATCCTGTCCGGAATTCCAGTTAGCTTCCGACGAGTCAATCCGATAACCGGCGAGATTCACGTCGTTCTGATAAGAGACCTGATCGAAGATATAGAATTCGAATTCAGGTGCCCACATACTGCGGTCACCGATACCGCTGGAGATTAGAAGCTCTTCCGCGCGTTTGGCGATGCCACGAGGATCCCCAGGAAAAGCAGCTCCGGTGTCCGCTTCGCGCACGAATGAGATAAACGAAAGCGTCTTCGATTCCCAGAAAGGATCCCAAAGAACCGTCGAAGGATCAGCAACAAGCACCATGTCTCCCGCTTCGAGACTTTTAAAACCGGGAATGGAGGCTCCGTCAAAAGGAAGACCAGTCGTGAAAATCGTTTCGTCTAACTGGGATACTGGCAGTGTCAGATGATGCCAGCCACCGAAAAGATTCGTGAATTGCAGGTCGATTGCCTTAACATTTTCGGTCTTGGCTAAGGCGAGAATTTCTTGAATGTTTGTGTCCATGGTTCCGAAGAGTTTTATGGATATAAGATGGCGACTTGAAAACGGAAATCAGGGCGGCGCAGAAACGCTTAGGAATCTTTCGGGTCGTAATCCACGAAGAGACGTCCCCAAGATGTGTCCTTCTTCCACTGTTTGAAAACCTTGCGGTCTTTCATCGGCCAGCGATAGAAATCGTGATAAACTTCCGAGCCGAGAATAAAGATGTTAACGAGCGGTGTGCGGAAAAAGAAGTTCTGACTTGCCTTTAAAGGACTGAACCAAAGGAGGTCTCCGACGCGGCTGGCCAGATTGTCACCGACAGTGAAACCCCAACTCTCCCCGGAAATATCGTCCCCGACAACTTCGATATCTCGGGGGTCACCGACGCCAAGTTTTTGCTCGTGAGCAACGGCGATGTATTCCAAACTGAGAGGATCGAATCCCATCATCTTAGCCGAAATCGCGTCGATGGCGACTTGATCGGCGCTGGCGAGGATAACGTTCTTGATTTCAGGAAACATGGTGCGTGGTCCCGGGCCGTTGCCGGCGGTTGTTCCGTCCATGATAGCAAAGAGTCCGGGATGAATTTCTTTCTGGATGGCCAGAAGATCCACCAGCGTTTTGTGAATCCAGCTATGAGTGTAATGGCGTTTGGTGTTCAGAAGTCCGCCGAAAGCATTTTTCATCGCTCCCGTCGTCGTCGTGTAGATATGGCATTTGACAGTCGGCAGGTGGATGATATTTTTCCCGTGAAAATAATCCGGCACGGTAAAACCTTCCGGGTATATTTTGTCCAGAACAAGCATCTTCGCTTTCGGTTTGTACACCTCCCATGTCATATCCTTATCCAGAAAATTGAAGAGGACAGGAATGTGGTGCTTGTCGAAAATGGGGCGGTATTTATTCAGGTCTTCCCCTTTGAAAGCGTTGGTGACGACGGTTTTGTTCTGAACGCAAACGACATCCTCGAATCCGCTGTTTCGAAGAGCCATGATAGTGCCTTCCAATTGCCACGGAGTCGTATTCGCTCCCGGAAAAGGAAAGTGCCACGAAATATTGTCTTTCAAAATGGTCGTTGCGCCGGATGACAGAGTCTCTTTCATCTCTGCCAAGTCGCAGAGACGAACGAAATCTTCCAAGACTCTATCGGGACTTGTGCTCAGAACTGCGACTCGCGCTTTTGCCATAGGGTTTCTTCTTTCTTTCTCTTCTATTCATCCCCGGAGTCGAGACGCGTACACCGCGGGGCAGTAATTCCACGCGCCGCTGCTTAAACAGCTTTCCAAGCCCTCGTTTGAATGCCTTTTTCGAGAGCCCAAATTCCGCCCAGATCTCCGCTGCCGATGAATGGTCATTAAACGGCATGACGCCGCCGGCCTTGATAAGCCGATTCCAGACGACGCGCGATTCCAGTTCGATTTTATCCCAGAGACGCTGCGCTTCCGAATGAGGGCGGTGCGGAAGACGTCCGATTTCCTTCTCGAGTGAAGGCGATGGGCCTTGTCTTAGAGATGGCGCTCTGTCAACGGCCTGTCGCACACGCCGGCTGGTCGAAGGCGAACGGCGGGATTTTTCTTTTGGAGGCATGGATAAGCCGGAATAATTTAAACCTAAATAAGATAGCACAAAGCCTCGAAACTTGCAAGTCTGACTTTAGAGGGGGCGCAGGTATCAGTTGACAAAGCCATTAGCGTTGTGTATATTAGTTTCTTACACTTGAGGAGGCTATGAGTGAGCGCATAAAAGAGCACTGCGGGCTGTTTGGTGTCTTCGGTCATCCGCAGGCGTCGGAACTGACGTATCTGGGACTGTACGCTTTGCAGCACCGTGGGCAGGAATCGGCGGGAATTGTCAGCACCGACAGTCACCGGCTCCATGCCCGCGCGGGAAACGGTTTGGTGGCGGATGTTTTCCATGACCACGGTGTTTTTAGCCGGCTGCAGGGAACGAGTGCCGTCGGGCATGTCCGCTATTCGACAGCGGGCGACTCGTCCAACCGGAACATCCAGCCTTTTGTTGTCACGACCAAAGACGGTTCTCTTGCGGTCGCTCATAATGGTAATCTAACGAATGCCGAATCTCTCCATAAGGAGCTTTCGGCTGAAGGGGCGATTTTCCAGACGAGCAGTGATACCGAACTGATTGTTCATCTGGTGGCGCGTTCTCAAGCGGAAACGCTCTCTGAGCGAATCCGGGAAGCCTTAGAGCGACTCGAAGGAGCTTTTTCGTTGCTTTTTCTGTCGCCAACCGGGCTGATTGCGGCGCGGGATACGCACGGTTTCCGTCCGCTGGTTGTCGGGAAGAAGGGGGAATCGGTGATGGTGGCCTCAGAGACGTGCGCCTTTGATTTGACCGGTACCACGTTCGTGCGCGACATTGAACCCGGCGAGATTTTCGAGGTGGACAGCAACGGTCAGAAGTCGCTGCGATTCGGGAAACCGAAACTCTGCCAGTGTGTTTTCGAACTTATTTATTTTACCCGGCCGGACAGTTATATCTGGGGAGATCCGGTGGATCGCAGCCGCCGCCGCTTCGGTAGGCGTCTGGCTGAAGAAGCTCCCGCAGAAGCCGATATCGTTATCTCCGTGCCGGACTCTTCCAACACGGCGGCGCTGGGTTATGCGCACGCCAGCGGGATTCCGTATGAAATCGGCCTGATACGCAATCACTATATCGGTCGCACCTTTATCAATCCAAGTCCATTCATGCGCACGTTCAATACGCGTATCAAGTACAACACGGTCGCGGAAGTTCTCGAAGGGCAGCGCGTGGTGCTTGTGGAAGATTCCATTGTTCGAGGTACGACGCTGAAAAAATTAGTGGGACTGCTGCGCCGTGCGAGAGTTCGGGAGATTCATGTGCGGGTTTCCTCACCTCCGATTGGGCATCCCTGTTTTTATGGAATGGATTTTCCCACGCGTAAAGAATTGATTGCGGCATGGAATTCCGAAGAGGAAATTTGCAATTTCCTCCAAGTGGATTCTCTCCGGTATCTGTCTCTCGATGGACTGTTGCAATGCGTTCCGGGCGATGCCGCTCATTTCTGCACAGCATGTTTCAGCGGGAATTATCCGGTGCCGATTCCTCCGGGCGAGGGACGGGCACTTCTCGAAGAGACAGGAGAAGCTTGGGCGCAGGGAGAACTCGAACGTCTCTTGAGCGGCTTGACATAGACTGAAATAATCGTTTATCGTTTCTTTTTACAAATCCTACTTCAGGGAGGCAAGTGTCGGACGAGATTCCGAAAAAAGAAAAGGTTTCCTTCAAAGGTGTAAGCGGTATCGAAAGACACCTGCGGAAGGAGCCGTATGAGGTTCCGGAAGGGCCTCACGGACGGCTTTTTACGGTTCCAAACCTGATTACCTTCTTCCGAGCTTTCCTGCTGATTCCCCTCTTCATTTTCCTAAAGCTTG
>CBDVDL010000101.1:0-6940 GCA_965372735.1 uncultured Alphaproteobacteria bacterium
AGCCCGTTTCCGCGCTGTGCGTGAAGCCGTCACTGAAGCGCGGGTAACGAAAGGCGGCTCGAATCTGACGAAGGCTCTCGAACTGGCGCGGTTTAATGCCTCAAAATCGAAGAATCTCCACCGGGAAATCTACGTCCTGTCCGACTTCAGCATTTCCGCATGGCCGGAAGGATTACCCGACGGCCCGCTTTTTCCTCCGGATGTGAAACTCTTTCTGCTGCCCGTCGGTCAGGAGCGCTTCAGCAACGTCGGTATAACTGATGTGCGCATCCTGTCGCGGCTTATGACTCCCGGTCGTCCGGTGGAATTGCAGGCGACTCTGAAAAACAGTTCACGACAACCGCTCCCGGATAGACTCGTGAGTGTCTTCTTAGGTGGAAGGCGTGTCGCTTCCCGCTCGGTTTCTATCGGAGCTGCTGAAACCAAACAAGTCGAATTCCGATTCGTGCCGGAAATTCCCGGAGCTCAGGGCGGCTATGTGAAGCTCGAGGAAGGCGACGATTTGTCGATTGACGACCGTCGCCATTTCGTGCTGAATGTTCCCGACCAGTTAAAAATTGGATTGGTCGCTCCCCAGAGTCCCGGCGCAACGTTTACCGCGCTGGCCCTGAATCCGACAGGCAGCCCCGATGCGTTTGTACAAGTTGTTCCGCTGACACCGGGCGCGTTTGAAGCGGCGGACTGGAGTTCCTTCGATGCCTTCCTTATTATGGAGGCTCCCGCCTTCTCCGCAGGGATAGGCGCGAGGCTGCACAGCTTTGTCGAATCAGGCAAAGGCGTGTTAGTGATGCTCGGGCCCGGCGCGGACTTGCGCGCTCATAACGCGTGGTTGCCGGAACTCGGCCTGCCCGCGTTAGGGGATGTCTGGGCGGAAGAAGGTTCGTCAACACGCTGGACGGATGTGGACTGGGCGCATCCGGTTTTCGAGGGGCTCTTCGAAGAAACACCCAAAGCGATTTCGCCTGCGATACAACAACTCGTACGTCCGGTTGGCAACAAAGCGCTGACGGTCATTTCAACCGGCATCGGAATTCCTTTCCTTGTCGAAGCGCGCGTCGGTCGAGGCCATGCGATGCTTATCACCAGTTCACCCGAGCCAGAATGGTCTGATTTCTACCGCACAGGAATCTTCTCGCCTCTGATGGTGCGACTCGCGGCGTATCTTTCCGGAACCGCCGGAGACGCGGAAGCTCTATCGTTTGACGCCGGAGTGTCGGGTACGATTCAGCGCTTAGGTATCACTCCTACATCACCGGCGGAACTCTCCGGCAAAACCGAGAATTTGCAGATTATCCCGCGAGCGATACCGGCAGGGTTCGAGTATCCTGTCCCGCCCGTCAAAGAGCCCGGCATCTATCGCCTGAAACAAGACACCCGGGACGCGATGCTGTTAGCGGTGAATGTTCCCGCCGTAGAAACAGAAATAAACGCGTTGCCTATCGAAAATTCAAAAGAATTCTGGGGCGGCAAAATCGCGCGGACAATCCGCACGGCTGGCCTGTCCGAAATCATTCTGGAAAGCCGCTTCGGGCGCGAACTCTGGAAAAGTTTTCTCATCCTGGCGCTTATACTGCTCGCTGCCGAAATGCTTTTAGGCCGTTCAGGCAAACCCGACGAAAGCTGATGATGTTTCTTTGGTGAAATTCATGCGGAGTCGGTTGCTTGCAGCCGACCCGTTTCTTTATTAATGCTCGTCGCGGCATGCGTCCCGTGTGCCCGGAACACTAACCCGGCCGGAATTCAAAGATGAGACAACCTTCCTGAATGACATGATTGACATCCCCACATTTGAAGATATTCAAGAAGCCGCCGAACGCATTCGGCCTTTCGCCAATCGCACACTGGTGCTGACATCGAGAACTCTCGACGAACGATTCGGGACAAAGTTGTTCTTCAAATGCGAGAATTTTCAAAAAGTCGGTGCGTTCAAATTCCGCGGTGCGTGCAATGCTGTTTTCGCACTCAGCGAACAGGAAGCAGAGCGCGGTGTAGCGACACACTCTTCAGGCAATCACGCGGCGGCGCTTGCGTTGGCGGCGAAATTTCGGGGAATCCCGTCTTATGTCGTCATGCCGGAGAACTCCACGAAGATTAAAATCGCCGCTGTCGAGGGCTACGGCGCAGAGATTACATTCTGCAAATCGACACTCGAAGCGCGCGAAATTGTTTTGAAAGAAGTCGTGAAAAAAACCAGCGCCGCGTTTATTCATCCTTACGATAATTCTCATGTCATCGCCGGGCAGGGAACGGCTGCGCTCGAATTGCTTGAAGAAATTCCTGAGCTCGACATCATCCTCGCGCCCGTCAGCGGCGGAGGACTTCTGGGCGGAACTGCCGTCGCTGCGAAAGGGATATCACCGCATATTCAAATCATCGCCGCTGAACCGGAAGGCGCCGATGACGCCTATCGCAGTCTGAAGGAAGGCAAACTCATTCCACAGACCAATCCACAGACAATCGCAGACGGATTGCTCGCGTCACTGAGCGTACGAACGTTTCATATTCTCCAGAAGCACAAGTGCATCGTTGTTACCGTCAGTGAAAAAGCTATCGTTGCCGGAATGCGACTAATATGGGAGCGAATGAAAATTATTATCGAGCCTTCCGCAGCGGTCACGATAGGCACTCTTATCGAAAAGAAAATCGATACTGCGGGCAAACGCATCGGCGTGATTTTATCCGGCGGTAATGTCGATTTGGAGCAGTTGCCGTGGTGAGCAAATTCATTGATCAAGAAACTTATTCATTGTACAAAAATATTCATTTCAAATAGGATTTTCTAAATGGAAGAGAAAAAGATGAAGCCTGATTGGCAGCCGGTGGAAGATGTTAACTGGGATGAGTTCGAAAAAGCAATCAGCAATTCTCGCACGAAGCAGCAGATTGTTGCGCATCTTCGCCATCTCATCGAACGGAAGGGTTACGCGAATATGCTGCGCGCGGCTGAAATCGCGTTCAATCGATTGGTCGAAGTGCTGCCCGGCAACAAATGGTCTATCGGCGTGCAAACCTATGTGGACGGCAAGGAAATCTACGCGAATTTCCGCTTCGTCCCCGCGGGCGGCAAACCGGACAAAGACGAATTCAATTACTGATTCAAGCTTCAAATGGCATTACAAAAATATCAAAACAGTAGAGGTGGAACCATGTTCTTTCGATTAAGTTTTCTGCTTCTCTTGGCCTCAAGTCTATTTGCGGAGCCGAATATGATTAAACTTCCCGCTCCCAAGCTTGCAAGCGATGTCTCGCTTGAAAGTGCGATTCAGCAGCGGCGTTCCGTGCGCGAATTCACGGACGATGCCGTATCGCTCGAACATCTTTCACAGCTTCTCTGGGCAGGGCAGGGCATCACCGACGAGGAAGGCATGCGCGCCGCGCCGTCCGCCGGAGCTTTGTATCCGATTGAGCTGCGCGTCTTAGCGTCGAATGTTCAAGGGTTGGATTCCGGTCTTTATCTTTACAAACCCGAAACTCACGCTCTCGAAGCGTTGAGCATTCCGGAGAGCGGTCTCGCTGCTGGGCAAGCCGCGTATGGACAGGATTGGATCGAAGAAGCGCCGATAATTGTTTTCATCACAGCGATTCCTTCACGAACGCGCGTGAAATACGGCGAACGCACTGACCGCTACCTCAACTTGGAAGCGGGTCATATCGGTCAGAATTTGCTGCTGCAGGCGACCGCTTTGGAATTGGGCGGCACACCGGTGGGCGCGTTCGATGACGACCTCCTTGCGAAATTCTTGGGCACATGGCAAGCGCCGCTCTATATTATTCCCATCGGCCATCCGTTGGAACCGTAGCCCACCAACTTTAATTAAACATTCCGGGCAGGTCAGGGGATCTGCCTCGGCGAGAAATATAGAATTCCTTTCGAGAATCATTACAAAACGCCCCTGCTATAAAAAGAGTAGCAGGGGCGTTCTTTATTCGTCTCTTTGAAAATATCTAAAATGACATGCCAATCGTTGTGCTGATTTCGCTGTCTCCTTCAATGGTATAACTCAAATCTATTTTGATGATTTGGATATTTGGCACACGACACGCGAGTCCCACTCCTCCTGCAAAAAATTCCGTTCGGCGATGCCCCAGCCGCAGCTCGGTTCGCTCGATAAAGAAAAGCCCGTTTAATCCGAACGGCAATCGTCGGAAGCGACTGCCCATAGGCAAATCGATGTGAACAATCTTCGTCAATGGAAAACGAAGCTCCGCCGCTCCCGTGAGAAATCCATCCGACTCGCTTGCATGCATCCGGTACCCTCGAAAACCCGCGTTAAAACCGTGATACCATTTTCCCCACGGCGGAAGATTTCCCGAAGCGGTTCCTCCGCGCAGGCGCATCGCGAAAATCAACGGCCGCGTTTTTTCTGTGAGCGGCCAGAAGGCGCGCGCATCCGTGATAGTATGGAAGTAATGGCGGTCGCCGCCGGTATAGCTCGTTTCGAGCAGCACAAAACAGCCTTTCGAGGGATACCATTCAATATCCCGCCGATCGATTATCAGAAAGAAACCGACTCGTCCCGTCTTGTCTTTCGGCGCGGGTGCTCCCGGCCAAATCGGCTCTTCTCTCAAATAATCATACCGCAGTGTCAGTCCCACGCGCGTGGGCGCACCGACGCGTGTTCCCACCCAGAAATCGCCGCGAATATTATCCAGCTCGCTGTCCACTTCCTGCAGCGCGGCATGACGATTCACCATGCGCAGATTTCGAAAGTGAGCATACATCATCAGCGGTAATCGGGGAGTAAACCAGCGTGTGTAGTATGTCGCCGTTGCGCCGCGGCTGACTCCTATCCGCCCCATCGCGTAAGCATTCGCTCCCGTTCCCAGCAGATTGAAATCCGTTATACCCAAATCAAGACTGAGACCTTTGAAAAATTCGCGCGGATTCTCGAAGAGCTCGCTTAGCTGCGTTTCTTCCATGTTTGGATCGATAATCGGCCACAGATTCCAAGCTTCCGCCAAATCAATCGTGACCGTTCCCGCGGAATCAGCGGCGACGCAAACATCATTAAAAATTCCAAGATTCAAAAGACGTTTGCGCGTCTTATCGAGCGCTTCCGCGCAAAGCGTATCACCAACGGAAATCTGAAGCTCCCGTTCAATCACCCAAGCTCGTGTCCAGCGTCGTCCTTCGATTCGAATGTCTGTAATCTCCGCCGCTTTCCCCAGCGCCGCGTGAAACAGTACAACGATAATGATTAACGCAAACGATTTCATCTACCGCCACTCCCAGTGAAAGAAAAGATCAAAACCCGAATGCCCATCCGCTTCTCGCGTTCCCCGAAAACGCAGCCAAGGTAAAAGCTGATACTCCAAAATAACTTCCTGCCCCGTTTTCTCTTCTTCCATGGATTGAATAATACTGACGAAGAGATTATCGGTGACATACGTTCCCACTTCCAACTCTCCTTGAGTCAGTCCTCCCGCTCCCGGACGATACTCGAAAACTTCAAGCCCCAGCGCTTGGCTGACAAGTCCGCTGACGCCCGCCGAAAGTCCTGTCGCCGCCGTTTCTCCCAGTGTGGAACCCTCTTCTTCGTGGGATGCGAGCGTGCTGCCGCCCGAAGCTCGCCGGCCAAACATCAGATAGGAAATGATATCTTCATAGGTAAGTTCTCCATCGGGATCCTGTCCCGACAGCTCAATTTCAGGATGATTTTTCGTACCCGTAAGCTTCAAAATAATTTCCACATCCCGAACACGTTTCAAATTTGCTTCAATAGCGGTGATGTCCAGATTCGGATCCAGCGGGTCTCCGTCAAACGTAATTGTTCCTTCCTGAACTTTGAGTTTGCGTGTATAGAGATTTACCGTGCCGCGGACAACGCGAATCTGACCATAGACCTGCTCAGCTTCGTCCGGAGATTTATACAACCAGACATCCCCTTCCAATTCAATAGAGATTCCTCCGCCGTGCACCCAGCAGTTACGCGGAAGCGTCACTCGAAACGCCTGATCCATTTTCTCGTAAATCAATGTTCCCGGAACGCGGAACGCCGCTACCGTATCGCCGCGCAGCTTTGCCAGTTCGCTTTCCAGATCGATTTCCTCGATGTTCTTGGTTGTCGAAGACGTGATACGATAACGCAATTCATCCAGCGTGATTTCTCCGCGGGCGTTGAGTCCCAAAAGCGGTCCTTCCAACTCGATATCACCGCTGATTTTCGCGCGGATGTCGGGACGATTCAGCAGTTGGAATTTATCGAAGTCGGCGCAAAGGTTCAGGCTTTTCGGCAGAGGAAACGCCATCAACGCGCTGCCTTGAGCTTCCACTTTTCCGGACGCTTTAGCTTCCATGCGCTCGATAAAAAGTGAATCTCCCCGCCATGCGCCGCGCAATTCGATTTTTTCATACTGCATGCCGTGAACCACGTCCTTAATCGAACCATCTTCCACAAGAAATTCTCCCCACCAGACCGGCTCCGACAGTGTCCCCGAAATGTCCACTTCGGCGCTAGCCCAGCCTCCAAGACTCACTCCCCAAGGCAGGTACGGTTGGAGCTTCGGGAGAGGCTGGCCATGAACTCGGAGATGCGCTGACATGGGTTCGTCCTTCGAGAACATCGCTCCTCTATCGTAGGAGAGTGACATCGGAAGCTCCCCACGAAAAGCGAAGAGCGTATCACCATGCCAAAGACAAGCGCCCCGCCCCGTCAGTGAATTTCCTCGCAGTTTCCCTGTCGCAGTAAGTTTATCTATCCAATTATTTTCCGCCCATTGAAGACTCTCGGCGAGAACTTCGAAATCCGCTTCCAGACTCTGCGCGTCACCCGAAAAGTGCAATTGCGCCGAAACACTTCCGTTTGAAAACGGCGAGATTTCTCTGAACCGCCCGACGGGGAACTCGGTAATCATCAGAGTAAAATCCTGCTCTCCTTCGGTGGCCAACTTGCCTGCAGCGTAAAAAGCGCTCGCACCCCAACTCAGCTTAAAGTCCGTT
>CBDVDL010000102.1:0-6920 GCA_965372735.1 uncultured Alphaproteobacteria bacterium
ACCTTGGGCTCCTGTCGAGCGTGCTGCAGCGGTGCTGTTGCGAAATCCTGAGCTTCGATGGCCGGCATCGCGTCGCCGTCAGGTCATCAGTTTTATGGCCGGGCGTGGGCCGAAACGCACCCTTACACTTGATGGAAATCTTTTTCTGCATCGATACGGTTCGAAACTGGTGGTTAGCACCTGCCAAACCGGAGAAACGAATGTATCCCTTAAAGTGCCCGGCGTTTTTCCGATTGCGAGTATGGGCGAGGTCAGCCTGTCTATCAAGCCGAATAACGCCGCATTAGATAGGGGTTCATGCATTCGAATCAGCGCAGAACAAGCCGGACGAAATCTTCAGCTTCGCACATGGCGGGCTGGAGATAAACTGAACATTTTCAAGCGAGGTCATCGCAAAATTTCAGATTTGCTGTCGGAGATTCGCGCAAATCCCCTCCAGCGTGAAAGAGCGCTGGTCTTGTGTGATGAGGATGGACCTTTCTGGCTTGTAGGACATTGGTCTGATGAGCGAATGCGACCTTCGCCGGCGGATAAAACAGTGGTGGAAATTGCATGGAAAGTGATAAACAAACCGTGCTAAACGGAATGACGGATATTGGCGAAATCGTTGGGGAACCGCCCTACCGCTTTCGTCGTTATCTACGTGCTGAGGACATTAACAAGCGTGTTCGGGAAATCGCCCAGGAAATTCGCGCTGATTACGCCAACCGAAATCCGATTTTCGTCGGTGTCCTGAACGGTAGCTTTATCTTTCTCGCTGATCTCCTGAGGAATCTGGCGATTCCCTGCGAGATGGATTTCATTAAGATTTCGAGTTACGAGAAAGCCATGAAATCCTCCGGCGCGGTTTTAATGAAAAAAGATTTAGACGCGGATGTCACCAACCGACATATCGTTCTCGTCGAAGACATCGTGGACACAGGCGGCTCGGTGAGATTTTTGTTTGATCATTTCGCGAAGAAAAAACCGGCCAGTCTGGCCATTGCGACGCTTTTTTTAAAGCCGGAAGTTTTTCAGATAAAGTCTCATCTGGATTATGTTGGTTTTGAAATCCCGAATCGATTCGTCGTGGGATACGGTTTGGATTACGGGCAGCAATGGCGGCATCTGCCCGATTTATATGTTTTAATGGATGAGCCTGCTTAAAACTGTATTTTTGGAGTAATAAATCGTTGAGCGAAGATCGCGACAAAAAAAAGAAACCACCGGACGACAAAATCGAATGGAAGCGCGCAACGAAAACGTTGTATATTTTTCTTTTCATTGCGCTTGCCATCATTATTTTGTCGCAAATCCGATTTGGTGAACGGGAAAATGTCATTCCCTACGGCCGTTTTGAAAAGCTTTTAGACGAGGGAGAAGTCGTCAAAGGTGTAATTTTCGACCAAGTCTTTCATGGCGAATTGCAGTCCGGGGATCATTTTCGAACAACACTGCCACCGTATATGGACAGTGAAATGTTGGATCAGTGGCGCGAAAAGGGAGTCGCCTACGAGTTTAAAATCAAGCGTCCCGATTTGGGCAGCTATCTGATTGGGATGCTCCCTTGGATTTTTCTTCTCGCTTTCGGATTTTTTATACTCCGTCGCATGCAGAGCGGGGGAGCGCCGCGCGGGCTGTTTTCTTTTGGAAAAAGCAAAGCCAAGCTGATTGTCGATAATAAGATGAATGTTACTTTCGCTGATGTGGCGGGAGCGGATGAAGCGAAGGAAGAATTGCAGGAAATTATCGCCTTCCTGCGCGAGCCGAAGAAATTCCAGAAATTGGGAGGGCGGATTCCGCGGGGAGCACTCCTTCTGGGGCCTCCCGGAACCGGCAAAACACTCTTAGCACGCGCCGTAGCTGGAGAAGCTGAGGTGCCGTTCTTTACCATGAGCGGTGCTGATTTTGTGGAAATGTTTGTCGGGGTCGGTGCGAGTCGCGTACGCGATCTTTTCGAACAAGGCAAAAAAAGTGCACCGTGTATCATCTTCATTGACGAGATCGATGCGGTTGGTCGTCATCGAGGAGCCGGACTCGGAGGCGGTCATGACGAACGAGAACAGACTCTCAATCAGCTCCTTGTGGAGATGGATGGATTTGACCCGAACGAAGGAGTTATTTTACTGGCGGCGACCAATCGACCGGATATCCTCGATCCGGCGTTGATGCGCCCGGGGCGCTTTGACAGGCAAATCGTCGTTGATCTCCCGGATGTACGCGGACGGGAAGGCATTTTGCGCGTTCATGCGAAAAACATTCCTATGGCGGATGATGTGGATTTGAAGGTCGTCGCGAAAGGCACACCCGGACTGGCGGGAGCCGACTTGGCAAACCTGATTAATGAAGCGGCGCTGATTGCCGCCCGTAGTGATGCCGACGTCGTGACGATGAAAAATGTCGAGCATGCCAAAGATAAAATCATGATGGGCACAGAACGCAAATCGATGATTATCAATCCGGAGGAAAAACGTTCGACGGCTTTCCACGAAGCGGGACATGTATTGGTGGCGAAACTGATTCCGAATTCGGATCCCGTTCATAAGGTGACGATTATTCCTCGCGGAAGAGCTTTGGGGCTTACGCATTTTCTGCCGCTTGACGAAAAGCACAACTATCCGAGCAGCTACCTCGAAGGGATGCTTATCCGGTTGCTTGGAGGACGCGCGGCGGAGCTTATCGTTTTCAAAGAAACAACAACGGGCGCGGGGGATGATTTGGAAAAGGCAACACAGATTGCGCGGAAGATGGTCTGCGAATGGGGAATGTCTCCTAAGCTCGGACCTCTGACGTTCGGCCAGAAAGAAGAGGAAATCTTTATCGGGCGAGAAATCACGCAAGTCCGTGATTACAGCGAAGAGACTGCCAAGCAGATTGATTCAGAAGTGAGCCGCATTGTTAACGAAGCGGATGACACTGCACAAAGATTGCTGCGGGAAAACCGTGATAAGCTTGATGTGCTGGCAACGACCCTCTTGGAACGTGAATGTTTGGACGGCGACGAAATCGACGTGATTCTTCAGCTCCCGAAACAGGAATCGTCCGAAGCATCCTCTCAAGAAACATTGAACGAATCGTAAGATTTCTAAAGCAAGCAGCGAGACATTTATTGGCAATCGATCAGGAAAAAATCAGGCAAGCGACACGCCTTTTTCTCGAAGGAATCGGAGAAGACGTTTCTCAGCCGCGACTCGCGTCAACCCCGGAGCGAGTCGCAAGAATGTGCGGCGAAATTTTTGCCGGTGTCGGGGCAAAACCGGCGGAAGAAGTCCATCTCTTTCCCACGGAAAACGAAGACGAGATGATTATAGTTCGCGATTTGCCTTTCTATTCGATTTGCGAACATCATCTCCTGCCTTTCTGGGGTTTCGTTTCGATTGCTTACATTCCCAAGAATAATCTCGTGACCGGTTTTTCCAACCTTGCAAGGATCGTTCAGCTCTATGCAGCCCGCCCGCAGCTTCAAGAACGCATGACGGTGGAAATCACCGAAACGCTGATGTCAACTCTGAAACCTTTGGGAGTCTATGTCGTGCTGCGAGCGCAGCATCTGTGTATTATGATGCGCGGGCCGAAAGTGCACGGAACATGGACGGTCACGTCCGCCATACGCGCTGCTATGCGCCGCGAAGCGACACGGCTGGAAGCGCTGCACCTGATGGATAACAAATAGGGTGAACCTGTTTGCATGAAGACGAAGTTTCTCTCAACTAAGCGAACAACAAAACCTACTGTTTTCCGGCATGCGCGCGGGGAACTTCCTATTGGACAGCGAACATTGCTCATGGGCGTGGTCAACATCACGCCCGATTCCTTTTCCGATGGGGGACTTTATCTGAAACCAGAGAACGCAGTGCACCGGGCGCAGGAATTAGCGGAACAGGGCGCGGATATTCTTGACATCGGTGCGCTTTCAACGCGTCCCGGAAGTCTTTCCGTTTCAGAGGATGAAGAGCGACAGCGTCTTTTACCGGTCATTGAAAAAGTTGCTTCACGCATCGATGTTCCCATTTCCGTCGATACCTATCGCGCTTCCGTGGCGGATGATGCGCTGCAAGCCGGAGCGGCAATCATTAACGACATCTCGGGATTTCATTTTGATGAGCAGATGCCGGATGTTTGTGCGCGGCATAAATCAGGCGTTGTTCTAATGCACATCAAGGGAACTCCGCGCGATATGCAATTGGATCCGATTTACGAGGATCTGTTTGAAGAGATTACGGCTTACCTGAAAGCCTCACTGCGAAAAGCTCAAGATTCCGGAATTGAACGCGATAGGATAATGCTCGACCCCGGTATCGGTTTCGGTAAAACGTTCGATGATAATTATCATCTCATCGCTGGTTTGCGCAGACTAACTTCTTTGAACTGCCCGCTCCTTGTAGGATCATCTCGAAAAGCTTTCACAGCGCAATTCAGTGGTTTGCCGCCACACAAACGGCAATTCGCGACAGCGGCCGCGGTGACCCTCTCGATAGTTTGTGGAGCGTCGGCGATTCGAGTGCATGATATTGCAGAAATGAAAGACGTTGCTGAGATTGCCGATCGCTTTCTGCAGGTGACTGGTGACGACTGACGCTGACTTTGCGATTCAACCGTTGGCAACGAAACATCTTGCTCAAGTCGTTGAAATCGAAGAAACCTGTTTCAATGACGCGTGGCCGTTATCAGTGTTCCGCGATTCGATTTTGACACCTCCTTCAGCATGGGTCGCGCTGAAGGAAACACAAGTCGTCGGCTACCTGATAACACAGACCATCTTAGACGAAATTCATCTCTACAACATTGCCGTGCGAGAGGATTTTAAGCGGCAGGGAATTGCGAGCAGGTTGATGACCTTCTTGATTCAGAAGGCACAAACGGAAGACATGCAGCGAATCCTTCTTGAAGTGCGTGCATCGAACCGTGCTGCAATTCAATTCTATCAGCAATCGGGTTTCCGGGATTTATATCTTCGCAAAGGGTACTATGACGATGGGGAAGACGCCCTGGTAATGGAACGGCGCATTCCACAGAAGACTTGACAGCACCGCCGCGGCATAGTATTAGCGTGCCCGGCAAAGTGCAACGCTAACCTTTCTTAAAGAAAAGGCAATTCATGGATTGGTTCCGGAAAACAAGAGAAGGCTTAACGGCTAAGGCAAAAAAAGAAACGCCGGACGGTCTCTGGGTTAAGTGCGAGAGCTGCGGTGAGATTATTTTTCGCCGTGAGCTCGAAAAGCAGTTTCTTGTCTGCCCGAAGTGCCGTTTCCATTTTGCGATGCCGTGTTCGCAGTATATTTCTCTCTTAATTGACGAAGGCTCTTGGGAAGAGATCGACGCCAATTTGCAGGCAAAAGACCCTCTATCTTTCCGAGATACTCAAAAATATACAGACCGCAGTACAAAGGCCAGTAAAAAGACCGGCAAGAAAGAAGCCATCACCACCGGAACCGGCGAGCTGGAATCGAATCCTGTTGTGCTGGGAGTGATGAATTTCAGATTCTTCGGCGGCTCGGTAGGCTCTGTCGTCGGAGAGAAACTTGCCCGAGCCATTGATCGAGCGATTGCGGAGCGGCGAGCCGTGATTATCATCAGTTCTTCCGGCGGGATGCGGATGCAGGAAGGGATGGTTTCTTTGATGCAAATGGCGAAAGGCAGTGTAAAATTCAGCCAGCTTGCCGCGGCGAAACTTCCCTATATCTCGGTGTTGACAAATCCGACGACAGGCGGAACCACTGCTTCTTTTTCCATGCAGGGAGATGTGATTCTTGCCGAACCTCGCGCCCTCATCGGTTTTGCCGGGCCTCGAGTGATTAAACAGACCATCGGTCAGGATTTACCCGAGGGATTCCAGCGATCCGAATTCCTGCTTGAACATGGTTTCCTCGATGAGATTGTTGAGCGCAAAGATATGAAAACAAAATTAGCGCAGATTCTTGCTTTTTTCAGCGGGAATGAATCATCGTGAGAATCCTTCTTTCCAATGATGATGGCATCTATTCTCCCGGCTTGCGCGCTTTGGCAGATATTGCAAGCGATTTAGGTGAAGTCTGGGTTATCGCGCCGGACAGAGAGCAGTCATCCGTCGGACATGCTATTTCCCTATCCGATCCCATTCGAGTCGCGCCTTATCCTTTTCCCGGCGTTCACGTCGCCTATGCTGTCGGTGGAACGCCCGCTGATTGCATCAAACTCGCGCTGACAGCTTTGATGCCGGAGAAGCCGGATATTATCCTGTCCGGAATCAATCAGGGTGAGAATACAGGAATTTCCGTGATTTATTCGGGCACTGTGTCAGCCGCAACGGAGGGAACCATCAGTGGAGTTCCTTCGCTGGCGATTTCGCTCGATTCTTTTACTTCGGAAAGATTTAAGCCGGCAGCGCGAATCGCTCGTCAGTTAGCGGAATTAACAATAAGGCATGGTCTTCCTGATGACACATTGTTGAACATCAATGTTCCTGACTTGCCGGAAGAAGAATTGCGCGGTATTCGCATCACCCGGCAGGGAAAAGCGCGCTGGCAGGAAACCTTCGACAAACGCTCTGATCCCAGAGGCCGCATCTATTACTGGATGGATGGCCATAAGCTCGAGATGGAAGAGCCGGACGATTCCGATGGGCGGGCTTTGTCGGATGGATTTGTGACGGTAACTCCGATTCGCCTGAATATGACGAACCGTGAGTTTATCGCTGACCTGAAAACGTGGTCTTTCGAAGCGCTTGGAGTAGCGCACGCGGACAACTGCTAATCATTCAGGGAGTTTCCCATCGAACGCATCGTTGTTCTCGATTTCGGTTCCCAAACAACACAGCTTATTGCGCGTCGCATTCGCGAGGTCGGTGTTTACTGCGAAATCCTGCCCTATACGGCTTCTCTGCGCGACATGACTCGAGAGCAGACGATTGGGATTGTCCTTTCGGGTGGTCCCGCCAGCACCGGCTCTGTAGAATCTCCCCG
>CBDVDL010000103.1:0-6843 GCA_965372735.1 uncultured Alphaproteobacteria bacterium
GACGGCGGCTTTGGATTTACCTTTGGACTTGCCTTTGCCTTTGCCCTTAGCGGGTTTTCCCTGCGGGGAAGCCCCACCTTTTTTCTTCTTATCAGCGGCCATCAGGACTCATCTCTTTACTGACTTTTGCGATACGGACACGTTGTTTCTTTTCACCACCGGTCAGGACGACTCGTCCCACGCGCGTCGGCTTGTTGGTCTTGGGATCAATCAGCATGACATTCGACACGTGGATGGATCCTTCTTTCTCGACAATACCCCCCTGAGGACTCTGCTGGGTCGGCTTCATATGTCGCTTGACGAAGCGGACGCCTTCGACAATAATCCGCTGCTTTTCAGGATAGACCTTCAAAACGCGCCCGCGTTTTCCTCGGTCATTTCCGGTAATGACCAGAACCATATCGTTTTTGTTAATTTTCATAGGACAATTTCTGTTTGTGTTGTCAGATTCTATACAACCTCGGGAGCCAGCGAAACGATTTTCATGTATTGCTTCTCACGAAGCTCGCGTGCGACTGGGCCGAAAATACGTGTGCCGCGCGGTTCACCTTGAGCATCCAAGAGCACAGCGGCATTCTCGTCGAAGCGGATATAGGTTCCGTCTTTCCGACGGATTTCCTTTTTGGTACGGACAATCACCGCTTTAGTAACTTCACCTTTTTTGACCGATGCGCGCGGAATCGCCGATTTCACGGAAACAACAATCACATCACCAATCGTAGCGGTGCGTCGTCTCGTCCCTCCGAGGACACGAAAACATTGCACCTTTTTCGCGCCGGTATTGTCTGCGACGGTTAGTCGGGTTTGTTCGCGAATCATGGGCTACTTCTTCCTTTCGAGGACTTCGACAAGCCGCCAATGCTTGTTCTTTGACAGCGGCCGCGTTTCCATAATCCGAACGCGATCCCCAATCTGACAGGTATTCTCGGCATCGTGAGCCATGAAGGTATTGGTCTTGCGAAGATACTTTTTATAAAGCGGGTGAGCAACCCGGCGCTCAACGGCGACCACGATAGACTTGTCCATCTTATTCGAAACGACAACGCCTTCGCGGCTTTTCCGAAGTACGCGAGTCAATACGGCAGTTTCCGCGCTCATGAAACGGCTCCCTTTGGCTTACGAATTCCCAATTCAATTTCTTGGAGGACGGTTTTTAGCCGGGCAATATCCCGACGAATCAGCGTGACGCGAGCCGTGTTGGGGAGTTGCCCTGAGCTTAACTGAAATCGGAGAGCTTCCAACTTTTCATCCCAGTCGTGAAGTTTTTGCTGAAGTTCTGACAGGGACAGCTCTTTTAATTCCGTCATTTTTAGTGGAGTATCTTCTTGTTTCGCCATGCTGGCCGTCCTTCTACTAATGCGTTATTTCGCGTCGGACGAAATGAGTTTTAATCGGCAATTTATGCGCCGCCAAACGCAGCGCTTCTTTTGCCATAGTTTCGGAGACTCCTTCGATTTCAAAAAGGATTCTTCCGGGACGCACAACCGCCGCCCAGAATTCCGGAGGGCCTTTGCCTTTTCCCATCCGGGTTTCGGCGGGTTTTTTCGATACCGGTTTATCCGGGAAGACGCGTATCCAAACTTTGCCGCCTCGCTTAATATAGCGCGTCATTGCCACACGGGCGGCTTCGATTTGACGGCTGGTCATCCAGCAGCATTGCATCGCTTTCAAACCGTATTCGCCGAAAGAGACATGGGACCCGCGTTGCGCCTTTCCTTTGCGGCGTCCCCGCTGCTGTTTCCGATATTTAATTCGCTTTGGTGCAAGCACGTTCGCACCCCATCCTTACTGTTTCATTGCCGATTCACCGGCGTTTAAAAAAACTAAACTTCTTTCTTTCCCAAAATCTCGCCTTTGCAAATCCAAACCTTGACACCAATCGTACCGTAGGTTGTTTTCGCGACCGCGAGAGCATAGTCAATATCGGCTCTGAGAGTATGCAGAGGAATTCGGCCATCCTTATACCCTTCCGACCGGGACATTTCCGCACCGCCCAAGCGTCCTGAGCAGATAATCTTGACACCTTCCGCTCCCATACGCCGGGTGGTTTGCAGCGCCTTTTTCATCGCACGGCGGAAAGAAACACGTCCTTCCAACTGCCGGGCAATCGTTTCGGCAACCAGCGCCGCTTCGAGTTCCGGACGCTTGATTTCGAAAATATTGACCTGGACTTCCTTCTGAGTAATCTGCCGAAGCTCGGCTTTCAGCTTGTCAACTTCCGCCCCTTTTCGACCGATGACAATCCCCGGGCGTGCCGTGGAAATCGTCAGAATAATTTTCCTGGGCGTACGTTCAATCAGCACCTTTGCTACGCCGGCGCCCTTCAATCGGCTTGAAAGATAACGGCGAAGGTACAAATCCTCATGCAACTTGTCCGCAAAATTCTTCTCATCGAACCAGTTGCTGTCCCAGGTTCTGATAATTCCGAGTCGAAGTCCGACTGGATGTGTTTTTTGTCCCACACGAACTCCCTATTGGGCCGCTTTTTTTCGGCGCGACCTTTTTTTCTTCGTTTCCTCTTCCCCAGCGGTTTCAGATATATTCCCAGCGACCCAGACGGTTAGGTGACTGGTGCGTTTCCGAATCACCGTCGCCCGTCCCATTGCCCTTGGGAGATATCGCTTCATTGTGGGGCCTCCGTCCACAAAAACGGTGCGTACAAAGGCGTCATCAACATTAATGTCTTTCGCCCCTTCATCCTGCAGCAGATTGGCAAGCGCCGACCGAATCGCCTTTTCGACAGGTCGAGCGGCCGATTTCGGACTGAACTGCAGAACTTCTAAAGCATCGTTGACCTTGCGGCCTCGGACGAGGTCAGCAAGCAAGCGCATCTTGCGAGGCGCTACTCGAATAAAGCGCGTTAAACAACGGGCTTCCAGCATTGTCACTTACCCTTTCCTTCTAGCCCGACTTTCCCGCCGTCTTCTCACTACTCTTTTTGCCTCCGTGCCCTCGGAAGGTGCGGGTGGGAGCAAATTCGCCTAACTTGTGTCCTACCATGTTTTCCGTAATAAAGACCGGTAAGAATTTTTTTCCATTGTGGACCGCAAGCGTATGACCGACGAACTCAGGCGAAATGACCGAACGTCTCGACCACGTCCGAAGAACCTTCTTTGCATTCGTCCGATTCATCTCTTCGATGCGACCCATGAGCCTCGCGTCAATATACGGGCCTTTTTTCAGCGACCGTGCCATTATTTTGCACTCCCTTTGCGTCGCTTCACAATCAGTTTCGATGAGCGCTTCCGACGCGATCTTGTTTTTAGTCCTTTGGTTATCTTTCCCCAAGGCGTACAGGGATGCCGACCACCGGATGATTTTCCTTCACCGCCGCCCATCGGATGATCCACCGGATTCATGGCCACACCGCGCGTATGAGGTCTCCGCCCCGCCCAGCGCGTGCGTCCCGCTTTACCATAGACGACTTTTTCGTGGTCCAGATTTCCCACCTGGCCGATAGTCGCCAAACAGACCATTGGAATCTTGCGGACTTCACCGGACGGCAACTTGAGCAAAGCATACTTCTCGTCGCGAGCCATCAACTGAGCCGCCGCGCCTGCTCCCCGCACCATCTGGCCTCCCTTGCCCAACTTCATTTCGATATTATGGACAAAGGTTCCCAGTGGAATCTGCGATAGAGGCAGAGCGTTTCCGACATGAATTTCCGCTTCATTCCGGCTGCTGACAATGCGATCATCAACATGAAGACCTTCCGGCGCGAGAATGTAGCGTTTTTCACCGTCCATATAGTGCAGTAAAGCGATATTCGCGCTGCGATTCGGGTCGTATTCCAGACTGGCCACTCGCGCAGGAATATCAAACTTATTTCGCTTGAAATCGATAATCCGATAATGACGTCGGTGTCCTCCGCCGCGGTGCCGAGCCGTGATACGGCCCCGGTTATTGCGTCCGCCACTCTTGGACATCGCAACAAGCAGACTTTTCTCCGGCGGCTTCTTCGTCAGGTCCGAACGATCCAAGACGGTTCGGTAACGAAGCGAAGGAGTCGTGGGACGAAATTTCTTAACCGGCATGAGTTCTTTTCACCTATCTTACAAAAAATTCAAACAGACGTTAGACGTTTTCAGCCATCTCGATATGGTCTTCGGGAATCAGTGTGACGATGGCCTTTTTCCAATCCGCTCGTTTGCCACTGAAGCGACCCAGAGTTTTAACTTTTCCCCGAACGCGCATGGTCCTCACTGACTTGACAGTAACCTGATATTTTTGTTCAACCGCGCGTTTGATTTCGATTTTATTCGCGGTACGATCTACCACAAATCCGTATTGGTTGTTGATATCCTGCAGAAAAGCAATTTTTTCCGTCAGGAGCGGCCGTTTGAGGACATTTCGCTTAGCCAGCATGAAGAACCCCCTTACAGAAAGGCTCAATCGCGCCCCGCTGAACGAGCAGCGTGGTGCAATCCATTAAATCACGGGTCGAAGCCGTTACCGCTTTCTTGACCTGAACTTTGGGAAGATTGCGGCAGGATTTATAGAGTATCGTATCAAAATCCGTTGTCAGGAAGAGGGTTTTTTCTCTGGTCAAGCCGTGCGATTCGAAAACCGCTACCATGTCTTGTGTTTTGGGAGCGTCGAGTGAAAAATCCTCGATCAAACGAACCTTTCCCTCGCGCAGGATATATGCTAACGCGGAACGGCGAGCCAATTTCTTTACTTTCGCCGGAATCGCCGACTCATACGAACGGGGAATCGGGCCAAACGTACGCCCACCCCCCTTCCATATGGGGCTGCGAATCGTTCCGACACGAGCGGCTCCACGACCTTTTTGACGCCAAGGTTTACGCCCGCCCCCGCGCACTTTGCCGCGCGTCTTTGTTGAGGACGTTCCTTGTCTCCGATGAAGCATTTCACTGCGCACGGCAAGCCAGATGACGTGATCATTCGGTTCCTGACTGACCAACTCATCCGGAATTTCGACTTCTTCAGAAAGCTGAGAGCCATCCCGTGCATACACAGGCAGTTTCATCCCTTTATCCTTTTCTCACGATTATGAAGCTTCCCGCGGGACAGGGAACACATCCCTTTATCATCACCAGATTGGCTTCAGTATCCACGCGCACGATTTCCAAATTCTTCACCGTCTGTTGGTCCCCGCCCATGCGTCCCGGCATTTTCGTATTTTTCCAGACGCGACCCGGATCCGTATGCGCTCCGATAGCGCCGCCATGCCGGTAAACCTCATGCGCGCCATGACTGGCCTTAGCTCCATGAAAACCGTGGCGCTTCATGACGCCCTGAAATCCGCGTCCCTTCGTATTAGCCGTCACTTTAACGCGATCGCCTTCTTTGAAGATATCGCAGGAAAGAGCCTCACCGATTTTGACGCTTTCGGGATCCATGTCCCGAATTTCCCGCACCCATCGCGCTGGGGCGATTCCTGCTTTCTTGAAGTGTCCCGCGCGCGGTTTCGTGACCAGCTTTTCGCGGATGTCACCGAAGCCGAGCTGAACCGCCTGATACTTATTTCGCTCGAGAGTTCGCACAGCAACGACGTGACACGGCCCCAATTCCACAACGGTCACCGGGACATGCTGACCCTTCTGATTAAAGATGCGGGTCATGCCTATTTTTTTACCGAGTAAGCCTATCATGTTTTAATCTCGATATCCACTCCCGACGGGAGCTCAATTTTCATAAGCGCATCGATGGTTTTCGCCGTCGAATTATGAATGTCAATCAACCGCTTGTGAATACGCGTCTCGAATTGTTCTCTGGATTTCTTATCCACGTGAACACTGCGATTAACCGTGACGATGGTCCGACGCGTCGGCAGAGGAATTGGGCCGGATACAAGCGCTCCGGTTGCCTTAGCGGTTCGGACGATTTTCTCGGTTGATTTGTCGATCAAATTGTGATCGTAGGATTTCAACCGGATACGAATAGAAGCCTGAGTAGCCATAGTCGATTAAAAAATTAGACGCGTTTTAGTTCTATAAAGATGTGTTGTTCTTGCTCAAAGCTTCGCAAAGATTTTATCTCTGACGGAGTCCGAAACTTCATCAAAATGGTCAAAATGCATCGAGAAAATCGCCCGTCCCTGAGTCAGACTGCGCAGCACGGTCGCATAGCCGAACATCTCCGCCAAGGGTACCTGCGCGGTCACAACCTGCGCATCCGGTCGTGGATGCATTCCCTGAATCCGCCCCCGACGTGAATTTAAATCTCCGACGACGCTCCCCAGATACGTATCCGGAAGAACGATTTCGACTTTCATCACGGGTTCCATAAGCGCCGGGTCTGCTTTCGCCGCCGCTTCTCGAAATGCCAGAGACCCCGCCATCTTGAACGCGATATCCGACGAATCCACTTCATGAGACGAACCATCCAAAAGCGTGGCGCGGACATCTTCGACAGGATAGCCTGCCAGAATTCCGGTCTTCATCGCTTCCCGAATGCCTTGCTCAACGGAAGAAATATATTCCCGCGGAACGCCTCCGCCGGTTATTTTACTCTCGAAAGTGAATCCTTTTCCCGGCTCATTCGGCTCAAATTCCAGCACCACATGCGCAAACATACCCCGACCTCCTGTTTGCTTCGCAAACTTGGTCGTCTGAGTAACTTTTTTGCGGAGACACTCTTTGTAGGCTACCTGAGGTTTTCCGATGCGAGCTTCCAGACGAAACTCTCTAAGCAGACGATCCACGAGAATATCGAGATGCAATTCCCCCATGCCCGAAAGAATCGTCTGTCCTGTTTCGTCATCATAGTGAATCCGGAATGTCGGGTCTTCGTCGGAGAGCTTTGAAAGCGCTTCTGTCAAGCGATCCTGATCAGCCACGGTTTTGGGTTCAACCGCGACAGAAATGACCGGCACTGGAA
>CBDVDL010000104.1:0-6805 GCA_965372735.1 uncultured Alphaproteobacteria bacterium
CGCGCAACAAGACTCTTTCGGCCGGGTTACGCGCGATAACTCATCGTTTGGTATATGGGAATCTGCACTGAACCCGGCTCGGCGGGAAAAATCAAATCTCCCCATGTTTACGGGGAGAGATAAGGGGGTTACCTTATTTCCACCGACATCCCCAAGCGCTCGATATCTGCCATCAACCTCACAGGCTCCACGACATGTCCCATCATCCACACGCCGGGCTTCTTGATTGAACCGTCCAGCCACTGAAGGAGGCATGCGACAACCGGAATCGCTGTCGCTTCATACATATCGTCATGGCTTAAAATCAGTTCCAGTCGTTCACCATCCGAGCTTTCAGCCTCCAACTTCATCCGGAATCCGTACGGCGGCTTACCAAACTTGCGAAAAGCCCAATCCAAAACTCGCGCCGCACTTTTTACTCCCCTGCCACCGCGTCCAATTTTCAAAAGAAAAATAAACATGAACAGTGTATCAATCACTCCGTGTCCGAAACTCGCTGAATACATTCCCAATTCTTCTAAATGAAATCGTTCCGGAAGCGCTTTCAATTCAGTTATCAGATAAGGATAGCATTTCTGAACTCCGAAGGGCGATCCAAAATCCATCATCCGTTTGCCGCTGCCGCGGGGACGCTGCCAGTCGTCTTTCTGATAAACTGCTGAGCCTCCGGAAATATTCTGCAAATCTTCAAGGAACCCGGCTATAGCCTCAACGCTCCAAGCGTCGACGCGCATCACTTCCCCCACCGCCGCTTTCTTCATATTCGTGAGTTTCGTCGCCGCATAAGCCACCAGCGCCGACGGCATTCCGGGAAGAATTCCCGCATCCGTGATGAAACAGCAACCCTGCTGATGGATTTCGCGCTCCCATTTGTCGCAAACATCCTGAATTTCACTTGGATTCAGCGTGATGTCCAAAAGCGCTGTCTTTGTTCCAACAGCCGCCCGAACAACAGACTCAACAAAACCCGTCGTCCGCATACAAATAAGAGCGATATCACATTGTCGAAATGTTTTGTAAAGAGCTTCTTCGCTGTGCAGCTCTACTTCGAGAGCTTGCGCGCGTTCCGTGGGCTGATTCGCATTCAATTCATCTGCAAACTCCTTCGCGTGCTGTCCGTTACGCCCAACGATAAGAATTCGGCAATCGGTTTCTCGTGCCAGATGCCGTGCAATCGCTTTGCCTGCTTTGCCATATCCCCCTAAAATCGCAATCGTAGTCATTATACCTCAATAAAATTTCATTCACACTCAGAAACATCTTCATCTACTTCTTCTCCTCTGGGAGAATCGCCTTTATATGCAAATCCTTCAGCAGCTTTTCATCCACTTCCGACGGACAGCCGTCCATGAGTGACATTGCTAATAACGTCTTGGGAAACGCAATGACATCGCGAATCGATTTGTTCGTCAGTATCATGATAACACGGTCCAAACCCACCGCGAAACCGCCCATCGGCGGCGCTCCATATTGCAGCGCTTCTATGAGAAATCCGAAACGACGTTCCGCTTCCTCCTTCTTGATTCCTAAAAGCGACAGGACTTTTGCCTGCACGTCAGGGTCGCTGATACGAATGGAACCCGACAGGACTTCGCTGCCGTTCACTACCAAATCATACGCATGGGAACGCACCGCTAAGGGATTGCTGTCCAGAAGCGTTCGATCTTCATCGAAGAAACCTGTGAAGGGATGATGCGAAGACGTGATGTCGCCTGTTTCCGGATCCTTTTCGAAAAGCGGGAATTCCGTCACCCAGAAAATCGAAACATCCCGCTCCTTTATCAGATTTAGTTCGCTCCCTAAATGAAGTCGCAACGCTCCGAGACCTTTTTGTGTCGCTTCTCGCTGCCCAAAAGCTAAGAGCAGCAAATCTCCCACCTCTGCTTCCATAATTTTCAGCAGACGCTCAAGCGATTCGGCGGGTAGATGCTGCGTGAGGATGCCTTGCGCGCCTTCTTTAGTTATTTTAACCGGAAGAATTCCGCCCAGTCCCACGTCTTTGGCTACCGTTTCGAACTCGGCGATTTGTTTTCGAGAACGACCGGCTTCTCCTTTCACACAAATTCCCAGCGCGATACCACCTTTTTCGATAGCACCTTTCACGAAGCGCAAATCCGTTTCACGCAGATGCTCCGTCACATCCACCATCGGCATGCCGAAGCGCAAATCCGGTTTGTCGCTGCCGTAGGTCGCCAGGACATCCGCGTAGGTATAACGCGGAAAACTCTGCGGCAAGTCCACATCCCACGATGCTTTGAAAATCTTCGTGAAAAGACCTTCCGCAAGTTCGAAAATCATGTCGCGGTCGGGAAACGACAGCTCGACATCAATCTGTGTGAATTCCGGTTGACGGTCACGGCGCAAATCTTCATCGCGGAAACAACGGACGATTTGGAAATAGCGGTCGAAACCCGCAATCATCAACAGCTGCTTGTAAATCTGAGGCGACTGCGGCAACGCGTAGAATTTGCCCGGATGCACTCGGCTGGGCACCAGATAATCGCGCGCGCCTTCCGGAGTACTCTTGACCATGAAAGGTGTTTCAATCTCGCTGAAATTGCGCTCGGTGAAGTGGTCGCGCACGATGTTGCAAACCCGATGTCGTAGTGCGAAAACCTCCTGCATTTCAGGCCGACGAAGCTCCAGATAACGATAACGCAATCGCAGTTCTTCGCTCGCGTGGATTTCCTCTTCCTCGATATTGAAAGGAAGCGCCGGACAGCGATTAAGCACGTCAATCGAGCGCGCATGCACTTCAATTTCACCGGTATCCATTTCACGATTTACAGTGCCATCCGGGCGAGGCTTCACGTCACCTTCGACCGACAGCACCCACTCGCCGTGAAATCCGCTCGCTTTTTTATAGAGAGCTTCATCGTCTTCAGGCCTGATGACAATCTGCGTCTTGCCGTAACGATCACGCAAATCGAAAAAAAGCAGCCCGCCGTGGTCTCGCGCACGGGCCACCCATCCTTGTAAAATCACCTGTTTGCCGGCGTCGGTGCCGCGCAATTGGCCACAGGTATGCGTTCGTCTCCGCATAATCACCTTTCTTTATGACTTTGGTTCAATGAGATTTTTTACAGTTCCGGCCGGGTTATTGGCAAGGGGCTGAAGCCACCTTGTTAGAGAATGGAGACCTGCGCTGAACCCAGTTCGGCGAGTAACGGGCGCACACGTGAATGCGCCCATACACAATTTAATCAAAATTTTGCATAAAAAAAAGACCGTCGCCGGAGAGCAACGGTCTTTTAATTCAAACAATCAAAATAAAATTAGGGCTTTTGACGCGTTCCAAAGTGTGTTTCCGCCTTTTCGCGGTATTCTTTGGGGTTTAGAGCAACCAGACGCACCAGAATTTTTTCCGAAGCCGGGGTGGTAATCGCCAGTTCCTCGCACAGGTCATAGGCTTCTTCAAGATTCTGATATTCTTGGACAGCGAGCTCCCTCGAAATCGTGCGCAGTTGCCCCTGAAGCTTCTCCGCGTGACGATTCTCTTTGAGCTGGCTGACCGCGCCGTCCAGTTTCGTCGCTACTTCCCGGCAAAATGTCGCGTAGTTATCATAATATCGAAGCGTCTTATCTTCCCATGACACATTGGGAGCGAATACCGCATGAGCATTCCGCAGAGCCATCAGAATTTCTCGCGCTCGCACAGACGTCTCCTCGGACAAGACCACAGCGCACTCATAAGCTGTTTCAAGCTGAGCATATTGCGGAGCGGCTGTCGCGGCATGTTTGGACATCTCGATGCTGCCGACAATCTGCGCAGCGGCTGTTCGGGTCGCATTCCAAGCTTCCCTGTTCATCGCCAGAAGCTCATCGGCAAACGGCATAAACGGCACACCAAGACCACCGCGCGCGCGTTCGGCCATCGCTGGATGCTCCATCCGAACCGCCATATCATACGCTTCTTCATAGAACGCCAGCCCCTCCATGAGCAACGGATAGACCTTCTCGTTCAAGTCCTCGAAACGTGCTTCAAGTTCCTTTGAGGTGACCGTACTCGACGGTAATGTCTGCTGAAGCTGCAGCGCCCAACCGAACACAAGGTCGCCGTTGCCGAGCCGCAATTCCAGTGAGCGCGTCGAGGCTTCGTCCATCAACCTCGCAAATTTCGGAGTACCCGCATACTCGTTGTGTTTGTGCGAACCCTGCAAGAGACCGTAGTCGTAAGCCCGTTCATAATAGGCAACCGCGCGCCGGTATTCCTCCATCGCAGCCGTATGCGGTGGCTGATTGGAACGCCCTCTGCTTTCGGTAAACTGCACATAGCCTTGCTGAAGCAGGAAGTTGCCGAGTTCTTCCGATACATTCCCCTGAGCGACAAGAGCTTTTACCGCGAAACCGGCATCTGTCTGCATGACTTTATCATAGTTATTAAGCAGTATCTGAGCCATCGGTTTCGGTTCAGCATCCGAAACGGCGTTTGGTATAAATTCACAAGCCCGACGAAAATCTGCACGCCGCGAAATTTGCAAATCATATAATGCCTGTGCCGCCGCGCGATGCATTTCGGACGTCATCTTGTCCCCCATCCTGTGATGCCGCTCATAGCAAGCCCAAGCTTCCTCATCCTGCTGATAAGCCTGCTTGGTGTTTCCTTCGCTCGCGTAGATTTTGCTCAGGATTTGGCGCGCAATAATCGTATGCGGATCATCTTTATAGTCGCGCGTATAAGCTCGCAGACTATTTTCAACCATAGCGCTCTTGCCCTGTTTCAGCCAGACGCTTGCAAGGTTAAGTCGCATCTGTGCTGCACTGGGCTTGTCGGCAAAATAATCCAAGAAACGCTGACCGCAGTCCGAAGCCTGACTCCAGGCATCTGCTGTTTCGTAGAGAGAGAAAGCCCACTGGAAAAATCGTTCTGCCAAAGCTTCATTAGGGAACGTTTGAGCGCGATTTTCAAAAAGCTTGGCGGCCTCGAGCGTTTTGCCTAACTGGTCAGCCATAACCGTCCCCGCCAGCTCGCACCCTTCCGATGCTGCCGCCTCCCGGGGGTAAACGTCCAGTAGCTGCAGGCAACTGGTGACGCATTCCGAATAAAACCCCGCTTTGGCATAGAGCTTACCCGACAGCAGAAGCGCCGCCGCGCCTTTTTCCGAATCGACGCCTCGATTGCCCGCATTGGCAAGTACCTGAGCGGTCTCGAGGAGTTCGTCCGGGTTCCAGCGCGTTGCGCGCTGAATTTTCTCTCCCTTCTGCATCCATTTCATCAGGTCCGCGGCGGGCATTTCTTGCCCGGCTTTGTCCGCAGCATACAGAGGTATCACGGGAGATAGAGCGATGCTGAACAGCAAAGCTATTAAAATTGAATTGTTTAGACGCATGACATTCCTCACAACATTTTATGACTCTCATGAGGATTGCAAACACCGCGCCGCACCCACTGCATAAAAAAGAGGGCAAGCCAACGCTTGCCGTAGAACTCTTTCGCTTTACCGGCGTCTTTCACACCGATTTCCCACCATGTAATTGGATTCGGCATCATGTTTCTCCATTTTTATTATGGCATACAGATTGCGCTCATGTGACATACTATGTTATTTTCGAATAAAACCTACCAGCGGGGATTTAGTACTGTCGAACTGTTGGTTGTTGTCGTTATCATCGGCATTCTTGCGAATGTTGCCGTGCAGAGATACCTCCATACCCGGGATCAGGCTCGCATTGCCGCCGCAACGCATGATATATACTTGCTGAAGAAAGCGTTGGGAATGTATGAAGCGGATCACGGCGCCTTTCCTCTTTGGAATTGTGACAACATGAACCTCCTACTGGCAAAACTCGTGGATGCCAACGGTCAATCCTATATACAATTGCCCAAAGGAATAAATTTCTCAGATTTCCAATACATTCCCCTGCTCGATGGTCAGTCATATAGGATTACTGTTGTGGCTTTCGATAAGAGCCAGACAACGATTTATGTGGATCCGCGAAGGACCTGGATTGAAAACGATTATCAATCGGCACGGGGAAATGTCGTCACCGCACCGGAAGCTCCGACGCAATCTCAGAGTCCCACTCATCAGCCGAGCCCGAATCAAAATGGGATGAATTCCGTCAAGAAAAGAAGAGGGTCAGGACAAGGTTCTACAGGCCCGGGGACGCGATTTGGAAACCCATAACAATTGTGCGCGGCATCCCCATCTCGAAATATTTCTGCGCTGAATCATTGACCTGAATGAATGAAATGTAGCGCTGATCTGTGATATTATTTATCGCAACATGCCACGAACCTGACAGAAAATCAACCGGTAACTCTCCACCGATGGCCGCATTAAGCACCGCCCATCCATCCGCTTTCTCCGAGTTCTCTGTATTCGCCCAAACTGCGCCGGTTGTGCGCGCGGAACATTCAGCATAGAATAAATCATCCGGCGTCCAGCGAATCATCGCACGGATTAAATCCGGCGAAACTCCCGGCAGTTTTTTCTCCGAAAAATCTCCAAGCGCTGTGATATAATCCGTGAAACGATACTCGCCGAAACTCGCCGCCAACCCTATGAATCCCAGATGTGGCCGCGACAATCGGCACGAAAGCTCCACGCCCTGATGCACCGCTTCCCCGGCGTTCGTGAACAGCTCTTCTCCAGCAAGCACATCCGGGACAATCATATCTTTCACGACCATTCGATAAACTGTCGCTTCCCATTGAACCGCTGCTCCGTGGGTCACACGTGCGCCGCGCATGCCGAGTTCCGCCGTCCACGTTTTCTGCGGCTTCACATCGAAACCCGTGCTGTTTTCGAATTCCTTGCGCGATGGTGTTTCAAAGCCTCCGAACATCGAACCAAAAAAGATG
>CBDVDL010000105.1:0-6746 GCA_965372735.1 uncultured Alphaproteobacteria bacterium
GAAGTTCCTGACGAAGCAGCAGGGCCTTCCGGCCGACCGGTTCTGCGTCTGCCCAGATGATCTGAGCGTCATCGCCTTCCTGAAGAAGCGAGAGCACTTCTTGAGCGCGGACGGCGGCTTCGCGCAGGCGTGTGCCTTGGGGCGTTTCCGTACTCATCGAAGCGCTTCGGTCTATGACCAGAAAGACGCTCGTTCGGGCGTGCACTCCCGGTAAAATCCCGGCAGTTGACTGGAGTACCGGACGCGCCATTGCCAGCACCAGCGCCAGAACCGCGAGCGTGCGCAAAATGAGGAGCAGAAGCTGGCGAAGCTTCAGTTGCCGCATTTTCCGGCGTTGAAGTTCCTTCAAGAACCGAAGCGTCGGAAAGGGAATGCGTTTGAGTCTCTGCCGCGTGAGAAGGTGAATGAGAATCGGCAACAAGCCCAACGTCAGAGCAAACAGAAGTGCAGCGTTTAGAAAGGTCATTTGTATTTCAGCAGTTGAGTTTCAATGGATTGAATGAGAAGATGTCCGCACAGCAAATGAGCTTCCTGCACTCGCTGCGCATTGTCCGAAGGGATGTGCAAAGATAAATCCAAATGCGCATCCAGCGGCGTATCGTCGTTGCCAAGAAAACCGATATTGATTCCCCCTTTTTCGCGCGCAGTTTTCGCGGCTTGAAGCAGATTCGGTGAGCGTCCGCTGGTCGAAAGAAGAAAGAGCACATCGCCTTTGCGCAGGTGAGCTTCAATCTGTCGCGCGAAAATTGCGTCGAAACCAAAATCATTGCCGCAGGCGGTGAGTGTGCTCGTGTCGGTTGTCAGAGCCATCGCGGGCAGCGCGGGACGTGTTGTATCTGCGGAAAGCCGGACGACGAGTTCGGTTGCAAGGTGCTGTGATTCGGCGGCGCTGCCTCCATTGCCGCAGAAAAAGAGACGACCCCCGCGATGGATGGTGTCCGCGCAGACTTTGGTGATTTCCGCGAGGTCAGTCGAGCAGCGCACGTCCAAAAGGGCGTGCATCTCGGCGGCTTCTTGAAGTGCGATGCGAACATTATCTGAAAACTCAGCGTCTCCGGACAAGCGAGACCTCCTTATAAAATTTTAGGGTGCAGTAGCCAATTCGGGAGAGTCTCCGACCGCACGGGCAAGAGCGAATCGAGCAATGGTCAATTCGTAGCGCGCGCGCAGCCGGTTTACCCGCGCCATATTGACCTGCAACTCGGCATCGAGCAGTTCCAATTGCGTGCTGAGACCATTTTCATAGCGCACTCCGGCGATTTCATAGCCTCTCTCAGCCTGCGCAAGATTCTTCTGCTGAACCTCCAGTGCTTTTTGTGCGCGAAGAAGTTCATTGTGCGCGCTCTCGACTTCATTGTGAATCGATTGACGCAAATCCGTTTCCTGATAGTCGAGGCTGCGTAAATCGCTGCGCACTTCCTGAACCCGAGCCGGAGTGGCAAAACCGTCAAAAAGAGGAATGGAAAGTGTTAATCCGGCAGCGGCGCTTCGAGTCCAGCTATAGTCTCCAAAGCCGAAATCATCCGCTTCTGTCTGCCACGTGACACTCGCCGAGCCGTAAAGGGATGGCCAGAAAAGACTGCGTTGCTCGATGGTAAGCAATCTTTGATGCATCATGCGCTGGTGCGTAATCGCCTCAAGGTCCGGTCGCTGTGCAAAGGCACGTTCAACAGTGATACCGAGAGATTCCGGCAGACCGCGATTGGAATCAAAACTCCCTGTCAATGTGAGCGAATCTTCAGGCGACAGGCCTAAGAGAAGCTGCAATTGCAGCAGGGCGTTGCGGTAGTTGTTTTCCGCTTCTAAAACGAGCGGTTCCCAGTTAGCCGCGCCCACCTCGGCGCGAATATTATCATATTCGCTGACGGTGCCTTGTTCAAAGAGAAGCTGCGTCCTATCGCGATGTCTTTGCGCTTGCTCAAGCGCCTGCTGCTGAACCTGAACCAGCTCTCCAGCCAAAATCGCACCGTAATAGCTTTGAGCCAATCCCAATCGCAGGTTTTGAAGTGTTTGCGTTTCGATGGTCTTGGTAAGCGCGAGGTAATTCTTCGCAATACGAAGCGCCAGACCGATTTTCCCTGCGACATAGATGGGTTGCTGAAGTTCGAGTATGCCCCGGTAAGAGTTTTCCATGCCGATCTTGATTGGCTGCACCGTCATATTGTCCGATTCGTCAGGCATGCCGATGAAGAAGACCGGAACTTCAATATTGCGCGTATATAATCCTACAGCGTTCAGTGTGGGCATGGCGGCGCTGTAGGCTTCGCGCACTTTCTGGCGCGATTTGATGACTTCTTCGCGGGAAAGCTGAAGCGCGCGGTTTTGCTCGAGAGCGAGCTGCCACGCATCGTTCCAGTCGAGACGACGGGACGCCGCATTCGTCAAAGTGACGAAAAAAAGCAATCCCAGAAGAATAAGGGATGTTAAACGTAGTTGTGATGTCATGTGTGTCGATTCCAAACAGTTTTAAGCGCGGATGGAGTAGCCGCCGTCAACGACCAGTACATGCCCCACGACGAAATCCGCCAGCGGGCTTACCAAGAAGAGCACGGCATCGGCGATATGTTTTGGTTCCGCCAGTCGTCCGGCAGGCGTGCGACGGCGCGTCTCGGAAATCATTTCTTCCGCATTCGGAAAATATTTCAGCGCATCCGTTTCGATAGTAGCTGCCGAAACAGCGTTGACATTTATCCCGCGATGAGCAAGTTCCACCGCCAGGTGCCGTACGAGAGATTCAATGGCCGCTTTGGACGCTCCGACTGCGGTATAATATGGCAAGGCTTGTCCGGCGCCGAGACTGGAAATGGCGACGATGCGTCCCCCCTTGTATCCCATGGCTTTAGCGGCGTGCTGCGCCATGTGGAGAAACGCGGCGGCGTTAATATCCATCGTCCAGTGAAAATGTCGCTGCGTAATTTCCATCGCCGGTTTCAGGATTCCGGAAGCGGCGTTCGAAATCAGGATGTCGAGATGTCCCCAGGCCGTTTCTACCTTATCGAAGATGTGGTTGACATCCTTGCGCTCGGCGACATTGCCCTTGACGATTTCTGCTTTGACGCCAAAAGCTTTGATAGCTTCAGCAGTTTCAACAGCAGCGGCGCGATGGCGCAGGTAGTTGACCATGACGTTTGCGCCTGCTTCCGCCAAGCGCAAAGCAATCGCCCGTCCGATGCCGCGAGACCCACCGGTGACAAGAGCGCACTTCCCATGCAAAGTGCATTTCTGCTTCACATCGATTATTTCATCAGCCAATAGAACCTCTGCGATATTCTTTATGATAGGATCTGAATGCCCTCGCCTTCGAGGACTCGGCCAATAACACTATAACTATTGACACCGGCGTTTTTAAGCTGCTCTATTGCTTCCGCCGCTTGGGTTTGGGGAAGCGAAGCTAATAATCCGCCGGATGTTTGCGCATCGCAAAGCAGAAGAATGTCCGTTTCCGCGAAATCTTCCGGATAAGACACGTAGCCTTCCAAATATTCCCGATTCGCCCAAGTTCCTCCCGGGAAGTCGCCTTCTTTCGAGAGCGTCACCGCCAGCTCAACCATTGGAATTTGCGACATCGAGATTTCGAACTTCACTTTCGAAGCTTTGGCCATTTCTGCGCTGTGTCCTAAAAGTCCGTTGCCGGTAATATCCGTGCAGGCGTGAACCTCGAATTTGTCAAGAATTTCAGCCGCTGTGCGGTTCAATTCAAGCATGATGTCAATCATCGGCTGAGCTTCGGAAGCATTGATTCTGGCGCTGCGCAGAGCCGTCGTGATAACGCCGCTTCCCAGAGGCTTGGTGAGCACGAGCGCGTCGCCGGGCTGTGCTCCGTGATTGGTCCACATTGCATCGGGATCGACAATGCCCGTCACCGCCAGTCCATATTTAGGCTCGGCGTCGTCAATAGTATGACCGCCCGCGATAATCACACCGGCTTCGCTTGCTTTATCAACGCCGCCTCGAATCACCTCACGCCAGAGCGAGGTGGGCAATTTCTTCGGAAAGCAAGCGATGTTCAGCGCGAGAAGGGCGCGGCCATTCATGGCATAGACATCCGATAGCGAGTTGCTTGCCGCAATCGCTCCCCACGTATAGGGATCATCAACCACCGGCGTGAAGAAGTCCACGGTCTGAACAACGGTCTCGCCGGAAGGCAGACGATACACAGCCGCGTCATCGTGCGTGCGGACTCCGACCAACAGGTTCGGATCCCGTGCCGCCAGCACACTTCCTAAAATTTCGTCCAGCACCGCCGGACTCATTTTAGACGCTCAACCGGCGCAGTGGCTAAGAGTAGTCAGTCGTATGTTTTCTTTTGGGTCCATGTTTTCCAGTGAAAAGGTTCAGTGCAAGATACATTGTATATCACAAAACAGGTAACGTCTTTTTAACGAGTGCTCTGGGTATAGGTTTCCGAAGCCTAAGGGTAAAATATTCAAGGTAATGATAAGACATTTTCTGATAAAAACAACCCAAGCGACCTTACATCAATAATATCAAGATGTTTTCTGGAATAGGTTCGCGCTTTCGGTGGGTTCATACTTAAAATCACAATTCAGGATATAACCGCCGATAGGCGGCGATGTGCTGCAGGACATATTTGACGAAAAGCCGCGTCTCACGGTAGGGGATGTGTTCGACAAAAACATCCGCGTCGCCGCCGAATTCCGCGTCCCAGCTTTGAGCCGCACTTTCTCCGGCGTTGTAGGCCGCCAGCACAAGAACCGAGTCGCCGTTAAATTCTTCGAAGAGCCTCGCGAGATATTCCGTTCCAAGAGCGACGTTGTATGCAGGGTCGGTGAGTTTCGCTCGGGAGTACGGGATATTCATCTGCCGTGCCAGACGTTTCGCGGTCGGCGGCATGAGCTGCATCAAACCGACAGCTCCAACGCCGGAAGCAACGTGTGCGCGAAAGCGGCTTTCCTGACAAATAAGTCCGAGTACGAAGTGAGAATCGAGCTTTCGGACTTCGGCTTCGCGCTTGACAATGTCGTCGAAGTCAACCGGATAGGAAATACGCCACAGCCTGTCCGGGAGACGTTTATCCGCCTTGGAAAGGTAGCGGCGAAGATGATTGCGAATCACGAGCCACCCCTGCGCCGTGTCTCCGGCGTCATCAAGAAGCGACGCCCGTTTCCACCACAGCCCCGGACTTTCGCCGAGCTCGCGCTTGACATAGGGCCATTCGCGCAGTGCTACCTCTGGGAGCCTCAAGTGCTCCAGAAGGCAAAGCTTTTCAAGATGCAGGCTATGGACTGAATCCGGTGTGCACGAGAACGTCATCAAAGGAGACGCTCCCCAGTCGAGAGCTGCGAGAGTGTCTTCCGGCAGTTTTGAAGCAACCCAGAGACTGTAATAGGAATTCGGAAAGAGCGTGCGCGTTCGGTCGAAACATTCCTGAGAGAGAGAGCGTTTCTTTATTTTTTCATAGCAGCGGCCACGCCAGTAGAGCGCAGCGGCGGCGTAGTCGGTATCCTCACCAAGCTCCCATAGCTGCTCCCACGTTTTCTCGGCTTTGGAAAACCGCGACATATCGAAATATATCCAGCCGAGCCGCCAGAGAGCGTCGGCACGGGCGGGATGACCTTCGGCGAGTCTTACGAGTTTTCTAAACTCCGTGCGCGCGCCTTTAAGGTCGCCTGCGTCGGCGTGGAGAATTCCCAACAGCTTGTGAGCGTCAAGTACGCGCGGAAAATCCTTTTGGCGATGGGTGACCATTGTCAGACATGCTATCGCCAGATTGTCCAAGTTGCGCAGATACGCCGAGCGTCCGAGGTTATAGAGAACATCATCAAGGTAAGGACTGCGGGGGAATTTTCTCTGATGTTCCTGAAAAATCGCAAGGGCTTCTTCGTGTTTCCCTCGCCGAGACCGCAGTGTCCCCTTATAATAGAGGAGTATCTCTTCAAGTTCCGAAGCGCGAGACCCGGCGGATAGTTCCTCTATCCATAGGCCTGCTGTGTTGTAGGCGCGTGCTTTTTGGAGCACTTCGAGTCGCCGCTCTATTTCGGTCGCGCTGAGTTTGCGTGATTCAAAGCCATAGAGATGCTTCATCGAAAGGCGTTTCAGTTCCGCTTGTTTGCCTGCTGCTGTCGCAGGCCCCAGAAGCTCGGCGCGGTAGAGACATTCGACAGCAGCTTCGTATTCTTTCAGCAGAATCAGCGCGGAAGCCTTGAGTAGCTCGATTTCCTGACGATACGTGCCATCCGGATACCACACGCGATAACGGCTTGTCAGGCGAATCGTCGAATCGATATAGCCCTTTTCGAGAGCCAACGTTGCAAGCCGCCAGAGTCCTTCCTCGGCTAAAGAAGATGTCGAGTCCGCTGCCAGACGCCCGAGAGTCGTCGCGGCGTCAGCGGGTCGCCCCACTTCCAGATAGGCCAGCGCTTTCAGATACATTCCCCAATCGTTCAGCAATTCCGGACCGCCGAGAGCGATGGCTTCCAGAACCCCATCGAAATCATCCGCGTCAAAGGCGGTTTTAGCCAGAAGGAAATTGGCCTTTCGGGCTAATTCATCATCTGGATTCTCGCTCAGGGCAAAGAGCCAATCGCGAGCGCCAGCGCTGTCGCCGGACTGCACTTTCTCGTAGTAGGACGCAATCTGCAGCGAATCTTCCGTCCAAGTTCCCGCGAAGGCTGCGCCAGCAAGGGCGCTGAAAAATATCAGAAAAAATAGTCGAATTTTTTGGTGAATCCTCAATTTATCGCAAATTGAACATAATAGTAGGAACTAAAAGGGCGGCAAACCGA
>CBDVDL010000106.1:0-6677 GCA_965372735.1 uncultured Alphaproteobacteria bacterium
ACTCATTTCGGACTCAACGGCGTAGTGGAAATGGTGATGGGAACCTTCTCCAAATCGCTGGCTTCCATCGGCGGTTTTGTCGCTGCCTCGGAAGATGTGATTCACTTCCTCAAACACCACAGCCGCGCGTTGATTTTTTCCGCGAGTCCTCCGCCGGCTTCTGTAGCGGCTGTCATCGCCGCTCTACGAATTATCCTTCGCGAGCCGGAACGTCGCAAGCTGCTGTGGCGCAATGCCGATTATCTTCGTGACGGTTTGAAATCCATCGGTTTCAACACGCTGCTTTCCGAAACACCGATTATCCCTGTACTGATTGGCGATGAAATTAAAACTTTCGAAGTATGCCATTGGCTGCAGGATGAAGGCATTTTCGTCAATCCGGTTGTGCCGCCGGCTGTGCAACCCGGTCAAAGCCTGATTCGTTTTTCGGTCATGTCCACACATACGATTAAGCAACTTGATTTCGCCCTCGATAAACTGAAAAAGCTGGCTCACGTTTTTCATCTTGCTCAGGAGACAGAGAGTGTCCCTTCAAATAGAATCCGTTCAGAGCAGGCCAGCACTTAAGGAGTTCATCACATTCCCCTGGGGGATTTACCAAGGTGATCCCAATTGGGTGCCGCCGCTTATAATCGACCAACGGCTCCTTTTCAACAAGTCCAAGCATCCTTTCTATGAACATGGGGAAGTGCAGCCGTTTCTGGCGCGACGAAACGGTCAAATCGTCGGACGGATTGCCGCGATTGTAAATCGCGCTCATAACGAATTTCATAAGGACACCGTCGGTTTCTTCGGGTTCTTTGATTCAATTGATGATGGGGAGGTGGCCCGCGCGCTTTTTCAGGTGGCGGGCGATTTTGTGCAGGAACGCGGCATGACGGTGCTTCGTGGGCCGGTGAATTTCTCCACGAACGAGGAATGCGGCTTGCTCTATGAAGGCTTTGACCGCCCGCCTGTCGTGATGATGCCGTATAATCCGCGCTACTACATTCACCTTTTGGAAGAAGCGGGTTTTCAAAAGGCGAAGGATTTGTTGGCGTACCTGATGACAGAATCCGATGTATCCGAAAAGCTGCGCCGTCTGGGGCCTGTCATCGAGAAACGCACACGACTCACCATTCGCCCTCTGAAGATGAAGGACTTCTGGAATGAGGTCTCCCTCGTCAAAGAAATCTACAATAAGGCGTGGGAAGATAACTGGGGCTTCGTCCCGATGACGGACGCCGAATTCCACAACATGGCCAAAGACATGAAGATGATTGTGGATCCCGACCTTCTCTGGTTTGCGGAAAGCGATGGGAAAGTGGTCGGCTTCAGTTTGGCGCTGCCGAACATCAATCAGGCTCTGGCGAAAATTAATGGTCGTCTGCTTCCCTTCGGCATCTTCAAACTGCTCTATCACAAGAGGAAGATTAACGGTGTGCGCGTCCTGACGATGGGAGTCCTCCCTGAGTACCGGCGGCGCGGAGTGGACGTTGTGTTTTACTGGCGTACGTATGAAGCGGGCACAAAGAAAGGCTACACGTGGGGCGAGTTCTCCTGGATATTGGAAGACAACGAACTGATGAAAGAAGCCGCACAGATGATCGGCTCAAAACCGTATAAGACCTATCGTATCTTTGACAGGATTCTTTAATCATTACCGATAACTACTACCCGCGACCTCTGGTCGCGGACAAGAGCGAAAATCATATTACCATATCAAAAAATTGATGAATAGATGTTTTCTGAAGTGACAGCGGCGGCGGTGTTGGGGGTGGATGCGTATCTCGTCAGGGTGGAGGCGCATATGGAATCCGGGCTTGATCTCTTCACGGTGGTTGGGTTGCCGGATTCCGCTGTGAAAGAATCGCGCGACCGTGTTTCCGCTGCTGTTAAGAATTCCGGCTTCATCTTTCCCAAACGCCGTATTACGATTAACCTCGCTCCGGCGGACATTCGCAAATCGGGGAGCGCGTATGATTTGCCGATGGCGGTCAGCATTCTCGCCGCGTCCGGGCAACTCGGGCTTGATGGTCTGAACAGTGTCGGCATCCTCGGCGAGTTAGCGCTCGACGGAAAGGTGCGGCCTGTCAGAGGCGTGCTGCCGATTGCCAACGCTGCCAAACGCGAGGGCTTGAAAAGTCTCATCGTCCCCGAAGAAAACGCCCGGGAAGCCGCGCTGATCGAAGGGATTAACATCTATCCGATGGAATCGCTGCGGAATACGATTGACTTCTTGATGGGCTCGGACGAAATCGAACCCTTCAAAGTCAACCGTGAAAGTCTTTTCATGCAATCCCGCGAGCATTTTGGCGACTTCTCCGAAGTACGCGGACAAGCCGCGGCGAAACGTGCGATGGAAGTTGCGGCGGCGGGTGGTCACAACATTCTTCTTGTCGGGCCGCCGGGCTCCGGCAAAACGATGGTCGCCAAGCGATTGCCGACGATTTTGCCGGATTTCACAATGGAAGAAGCGCTGGAAACCACGCAAGTCCATTCGGTCGCGGGTTTGCTCAAGCCGGGACAAGCCTTAGTTGCCAGTAGGCCATTTCGCAGCCCGCATCATACGGTATCGGACGCCGGACTGATTGGCGGCGGCGCGATTCCAAAGCCGGGAGAAGTCAGTCTGGCGCATAACGGCGTTCTCTTCCTCGACGAACTCCCCGAATTTCGGAAGAATGTACTTGAAGTCCTAAGGCAACCCATGGAAGATGGGGTCGTAACTATTTCCCGCGCGGCTGTTTCCCTGACTTATCCGGCAACGTTTATGTTAGCAGCGGCGATGAACCCCTGCCCATGCGGTTACCATACCGACCCGATGCATGAATGCCGGTGCACTCAAGAACAAATTGCGCGCTATCTTTCGCGGGTGTCAGGGCCGCTTCTTGACCGCATTGATATTCATGTCGAAGTTCCGCGTGTTCCTTGGCAGGAGCTCTCCTCTAAGGAACCCGGCGAGAGTTCCGAAAAAGTGCGCGCGCGGGTTTCACTGGCGAAGGAAGCACAGGTGGAACGTTTCAAGGGTGCGCGTAAGGGGCTTTTCTGCAATGCTCAGATGACGAATCAAGAGCTTGAAAAATTTGTACCGTTGTCAGATGACTGCATGAAACTCCTGCAGCGTGCTATCGAGCAAATGGGTTTTTCGGCGCGGGCGTACCATCGAATTTGGAAGGTTTCGCGAACCATCGCCGACCTTGAAACAAGCGAAAACGTCCAGCCAAACCATGTACTCGAGGCAATTCAGTATCGAAGTCTTGACCGCGTTCCGGGCTTGAACGTGTAAGAGGACTTATGAATCAGGATGCCGACAACTCGCTTTATCAACGCCCTGAATTTAAGGATGCGGCGCGGGCAGTGATTCTTCAAGTCCACGTTGATAACGCTTGCGAACAAATTGTTTCCGGGCGTGTGACGCGCCGCGAAGCGAATGAAATACTTCAGCAAACGACGAAGGAATTAGAAACTCTTGTTGGTGATGACCGCGAACTCTTTGAACGGATTTATATATCCCGTATGCGGCGTCTCATCGAGCAGTTTACGCTCTCCGATGACGAGGGCGCGGCTTTATCGTAAAGCCCACGGGGGCATAAAAAGGAGGCACTAATTGGAACTGCTACTCGACACCATAACAAAAATCGCTCAAGAATATCCGGAACGTGATGCGATTACGTTGAATCGCCAGAATTATACGTATGATATGATTCTCGAAGCGACGGAGCGTTTTCGTGGAGCCCTCGCAGGACTTGGGATTCGACGTCACGACCGGGTCGGTATTCTATTGCCGAATTCCGCTCACTTTCCCATCGCCTATTACGCGGTTTTAGGGCTTGGAGCCGTTGCTGTTCCCTTGAACATCATGTTGAAATCGCGCGAGCTTGCTTATCAACTCGAGGATTCGGAAGCCCGCGCGATTATTTCGTGGAGCAACTTCTCTTCTCAGGTCGAAAAAGCGGCCGAAAATCTCGAAACCCTGACCCATCGTATTTACTTGGGAGATGGCAGCCCTTCAGAATCGGAAAATATGGTGGACTTGATTCGTACAGGGGAACGTTTACCGCCTTCACCGGAAGTATCTCCGGATGACATCGCCGTGATTCTCTATACGGCAGGAGTGACCGGATGCCCAAAGGGCGCGGAGCTGACGCATCATAATCTGGCACATCATGCCGAGGAGTTTCGCAAACACCTGCGCATTACTGTCCGGGACCGGTTTTTAGCGGTGATGCCTTTCTATCATGCGCTGGGGCAAGGAATGCTGATGAATCTTGCATTTGTCAGCGGCGCAGAACTTGTGATACACTCGCGCTTCCATCCCGGAGATGTATTGAAAGCTCTCCAAGAGGAACAAATCACCTATTTTCTCGGTGTACCGGCGATGTATCATATGATATCCAACTTCCCTTCCGCGCAAAAGTACGAAACTCGAGCTCTACGTTATTGCCTTTCCGGAGGTTCAAAGCTTCCAAAGGAGCTGGCTTTATATTTCGAAAATGAATGCGGGCATATCCTGATGGAAGGTTACGGGCTTTCCGAAACGAATTCGATGATTTGTCTAAATCTGGCGACGGACATGGGTTATAATGGTAGCGTCGGCCCGGTTATCGGAGGAACGGAGCTGCGAATCGCAGACGAGAATGGCGAGGAACTGTCAGTTGGCGATGTCGGAGAAATTCTCATTCGCGGAGAAACAGTAATGCAAGGCTACAGGGGCCGACCTGAATCGAGTGCCCAGACGCTGCGCGAAGGCTGGCTCCATACGGGCGATCTTGGCAAAATCGATATCGATGGAAACCTGTATATCGTTGACAGAAAAGATGACATGATTTTAAAAAGCGGGTTCAAAATCTACCCTCGCGAAATCGAAGGAATCCTCGAGCAATTGCCGCATGTAGAAGAAGTCGCCGTCGTGGGAGTTCAGGATCCAGTTGTCGGTCAGGAACTCAAGGCGTGCATCGTGCTTAAAAATGGGGCTGATTTGAGTTCAGGTGACATCATCGAATATTGCCGACAACAAATGGCCGCCTATAAATGTCCACGTATTGTCAGGTTTTACAAGGAACTTCCTAAGGCTCCCGGAGGTAAGGTACAGAAGGGAGAACTACGGCAATAATCCCAAGACTTGTGCAAGTGAAACTGGGAGATAACATGTTCGCTCGCCTTATATTTATAGTTGCCATCCTTACCATCGCCGCATCGGGACTTTTCGCCGCTGCGCCTGAAGAGGTCGTGTTCACGACGTCGGATAGTGTCTCTATCTATGGTACGTTTTATCCTTCTCAGGCAGAAGGGGAATCCCCTGCTTTGGTTCTATTTCATATGTTGCGGCATAAACGCAGGGATTGGGAAAGTTTCGCACGTCGGGCTACTCAAGCCGGTTTTGCGGTGCTGGCGATTGATATGAGAGGACATGGACAAAGCGTACAGCGCGCCGGGACTACTATCGATGTCAAGGAATTCTCCAACGAGGATTTCGGGATGATGGTGGAAGATGCAAAAGCCGCTGTAGAGTTTATCCAAAAGAAAGAAGACATTGATCCGAAACAGATTTCATTAATGGGCGCGAGTATCGGAGCGAACGTAGCTCTAAAATACGCCGCATCGGATGCAACCATCCGGAGCGTGGTGCTTCTATCGCCGGGATTGAGCTATCGTGATTTAACGACGGAAGACGCGATAAAAGCTTACGGAAAACGGCCTGCGCTTTTAGTTGCGGCTCGCGATGATGATTATGCCGCCGATTCCGTCCAGAAGCTTTCTGAGATAGCCAAAGGAAAGGTAAAAACCCAACTTTATGAAAAAGCTGGGCATGGAACTTTCATGTTTCGGGTAGAACCCAGCTTGAACGAGCTGATTCTTGACTGGTTGAAATCAGGAAAGAAGGAAACAGTGAGATGTAATCCTCTTGACCCTTCTCATTTGAATTTATATATTATAGCATAGAACTTTTGTCGGGTAAAAGACTGGCTGCCATAGGTAGAGGAGGTATGTGTGATTCCGGTTGATGTCATCGGGGTTAGGGTTTGCCCGCCCTATCAGGGTTATGTTGTCATCTTGAAGGAGAAGACCGGTGAACGGTGGCTGCCGATTTTTATCGGGGCTGCTGAGGCACAGTCTATTTCCTGGCTTCTCCAAGGGCGAGAGTATTCACGTCCGCTGACATACGACCTGTTCAACTCCATTCTCACAGCTGCTGGAGTTCGAATCCTTTCGACACACGTAACGGAACTGCGGGAGAACACCTTTTTCGCAGTCGTTCATCTGAAAAATATCCGCGGTGACGCGAAATCGATTGATGCTCGCCCTTCTGATGCGATTGCTCTGGCGCTCAGAACGAGAGCTCCGATTTCTGTGGCAAATGAAGTGATGAACAGCGCCGGAATTACTGGGGAACCGGTCGACCGGTCTCATATTGATCACATCTCCTACTTGAATCAGAAACTGAAGGAAGCCGTAGAAATCGAAGCGTATGAAGAGGCGGCTCAAATCCGCGACAAGATTCGAGATCTCGAAAAGAAGAAAGCTGGCCAATCCAGTTCGGTCAATGATGAGGAAGAGAGTGACGACAAGGATGCCTGAGATTGACGCTTGGAAAAAAGATACTTAGACAGCTAAAACCGGCGTTCTTCAGTGTGTGTCCTTGAAACGAGAAAGAGGATTTTTTAGCGCGCGGCACCCCATCATGCCGCGCGGCGTGT
>CBDVDL010000107.1:0-6651 GCA_965372735.1 uncultured Alphaproteobacteria bacterium
GCGAAATAACTATTTTAGAAGCACCAATAAATTTTCTAATGGGTGCACGAAGTGACTTGTCCAGTCTCCAGTAAAATCTATAGTCAATTGAAGACAGCTAATCAATCTGTCTGGTAATCCATTCTTGTTGTAAGCTTGCCCACCCGCAATTCTATCTACGTCTTTAGCTAAAAAAGAAGCATACCAACTTCCCTTGAACACCAAATCATAATTGTCATCATTATATAACTCGTCAATTTCTTGCGAAATTTGGCCGAATACTCGGCTAAAATCCGTCGTAGTTAATCCGGACACCTGGCGCAAAAGAGTCAGAAGTGTAGTATGTTTTGTTGCATCAACTCGAGCATAAGGAGCGTCGTTTATTTGGGAAGATCTCACTCCATAATTACATATGCAGTTTATGCCACGTTTTTGGGTAAAGAAACAGAATGTGACCCATTCTTTCCAGTTTTCTGCTACTCGAAGACGCCAGATTTGATTGTTTATCGGGAGTCCTGTGCGAATTGTGGGATTATCGAATGAAGCGGCGGCGGCAATTGCTTTCACCAGATCGCCATGCACATAGAGATAGTTTTCCCAGCAGTAATACTGGGTATAGACAACATGGTTGGATTGCTTCTGTTGGCCCAAGTAATCATCCACATCCTTGTCAAGGTAAAACATGGATGCTGTTTTCTTCCCTTTGAAGTCATCAAGTAATGCAGAATTTTGCTCAAGAAATTCAAAGAATTTAAGCAAACGCGGTTTCCCACCTGTTTTACCTGGCAATTCTCGAGCAGTGACAATATTTGACTTAATTCCGGCATTAGAAAGGATAGGCTCAACTATGTTATTATAGAAGTTCCGATCTGATTGGCCTTCCAGAAAAACAAACACCTCTATAGTCGACATCTGCATATATCGAAGAAATGTAGCATCTGTGGGCTGAGTTAATCGTGAGCTAACTGTCATAGATGAAAGATTTTATTGTCTTCAACTTCTGACATAATACCTGGCGAGTGAGTAGCGAGTATTAATTGTGCTTTAGGATTCACGCTTTGCATGGCGGATATTAATTCCTCCTGCCAGTCGACATGCATCGAAATCTCTGGTTCATCAATTATTAAGCTACCAACATTTGCATCAAGAGTTTGGGTAAGAATGTATATAATATGCTTTTCACCGGATGATAATGACGAAATACCTATGGGTTCTTCTTCTGCAGTAGTGATTTTAATGGACCCATCTTTAAACGTCACTCTTTTGTTTCCACTGAACATCTTTCCGATAAGCGCTTCAAGTTCATTACTTGGAGCCATGGCTTGTGATATTTTTACCTCAAGTTCGTTGATATAGTCAACTACGTCTTTCATATTTGGATCGCTCGAATATCGCTTTTCGAAAACTTCTTTTGAACCTAATGCCACTTCGGACTCTTGGCGAGCTAAGAAATTCTTGACGCGGTCAAAGGCAGTCTCCGAATCGAGCGTTCTTCCATCTACTTTGGGTTTTTCTTCGGTCAGAATTCCTTTGATGATCTTGACGAGCCCTTCGGCTTGTATTTTTCGCACCTTGTCAATGATGTTAATAAAGTAATAGCTTTCCCACAAACGTTCCATCTCTCGTTGAAAAAGCCTATCAAGTTGTTCTTCGCTCTCTGGCGCGTCTCGCGATGGGCCGCGAAAAGATCTTCTTTCAATAAGTGAGCTCCAAGGGCGGGAGGTGGGCAAATAACAATGGTGGCAACTAGTTTTTTCAATTATTCCAGGTGGGTCAATTGTCCATTGGAGTTTCTCCTGTTCAGTCACCAATTCTCTGGTGCGCTCCCTTCCACTTTCTTCCTCCGGCAACAAAGCAACCTGTGCTTCAGATATGTCTTTTTTTCTCTTCCGCTCGATAGTGAATGTAAAATCTCTATTGTAATCGATTGAGAATATTTTTACCTTTGCTTCTCGGAATGGGACATTGACAAGGAGAGATGCATTATTTGCCAGCACTGCATGAAGAATCTTAAGCAGAGAAGTTTTTCCGCTGCCATTAATGCCAAAGAAAACATTGATATCTCTATTTAGTTTTTGAGAGTAGGCGCTTTTACGACCCGCAAGGCCCGCAATTGCGAATTCAATAATGTGTGCCATGATTCCATTCCTTGGTTAAGGTGTTAATTTGGCAAATCTTTTGCGCTATTGCGAGAAGTTCGCATATTGGGAAGTATCAGCTGAAGAGATATTTCCCATAACTATTTCAACAACACCATTTTCCGTGTGTGCTCGAAGCCCGGCGCTTCCATTCGGCAGAGGTACAATCCCGAGGGCAAGCTTGAAGCGTCCCACGTCGCTGTATGGAAACCCGCCGGAACGGTTCCGGAAACGAGCGTGGCGACTTCCCGACCCAAGATATCGAAAATCTTGACTGAAACAAAACCGGTTTGCTTCACATCATAGCGAATCGTCGTTGTTGGATTAAACGGATTCGGATAATTCTGGTGAAGCGCGAATTCCGTCGGAAGCAGAACCTCTTCGCTGGATACAGCTGAAGCTACGCTGGTGAAGTTCCAGACTTGATTCGAGAAAGTTCCATTATCCTGCGTATCAAAGGCTTTGACTCGCCACCAGTAAGTTTGGCCATCCACCAGACCTTCCCAGGTTATCTCGGTCGCATTCACAGCTTGACTGTCAACACCTGTAGTGAACGTCGAATCAAGCGCGATATAAATCCGATAAAAAGCGATGCTATCTTCCGGATCTGGATCGCTGCTCGCCGTCCACTCCATTGCGACTGCCAACGTATCAAGCGTGTCTCCATTCGCCGGTGAGAGCAGGTCGAAGGGTGAGGGTGCATTGTTCTGAAAAAAGTAGAAAGCGCCGATGTCGGTAATCGAACTGTCGGGGTCGAGAGGCAAATCCGGATCGCCCGCATCAATGCAGGGAGAGCCTATCAGAAGATGATAGTCACTTGCCATCGTATCGATGAACATCGGGTCGAGGAAGATGTTGTAATAGGTGTCGCAGGAATCGCTGTTGAAATTCGTCGTCACAAGTTCACCAATATTTGCCGGGCCATTTGACGGATCATCACCAACGAATCCGATATCCGATATCGTATTGCCAAAGACATCGCAGTATTCGAATACACATTCCGGGCTGAGGTTGAAAAAGACTCCATCGCCGTCAGAGAAAGCGATAATCGTGCTGTTGAAGGTTGGTGAAGAGCCGAGACAATATACACCGCCGCCTTCGACGGATGCGTTGCCGCTGATGGTGCAGTGGGTGAATATCGACAACGTATCCTCCCTAATATATACTCCCCCGCCGTCATCATCGGATGTGTTATCGTTTATTGTGCATTCGGTGAAAGTCAGCGAACAATATCTGCAATTGACTCCCCCGCCGTCTTCGCCCGACGAGTTGTCACTGATATTGCAGCCGATAAAACTGGTTGAAGAATGACCGGCAAAAAATCCACCCCCTTCGTCGTCCGCCGTATTGTCATGAATGGTACAATTGTCGAGGGTTGGTGAAGTGCCACTGCAGTGCAATCCTCCGCCGCGATGGGAAGCCGAGTTCCCGCTTATTATACAGCCGGTAAAGGTCGGCGTAGAAGAAGAAGTACCGTAGAGGTCAATCCCACCACCGTCGGAACCTGCCGAGTTATCACTGATGGTGCAATTTATAAAGGTCGGCGAAGCATTTGAACAATGCAGACCGCCGGCATTGCCGGAGGCTGAATTGTTACTGACAGTGCAGTTTAAAAAACTTGGCGAAGAACCGGAACAGTACACTCCGCCGCCGTAACGATCTGATAAATTTTCGACAATCATGCAATGAGTGAAGGTCGGAAAAGCGTTGATGTGGCAATACACGCCGCCGCCATCGCTATCAGCCCAGTTGTTTCGAACCACGCAATGGACAAAGGCAGGGGAGGAATCATCACAAAAGACTCCGCCGCCAACATAGTCCGGCCATTCCCCTTCTTCCGCTCTGCCTTTCTCAATCACACAGTATTCCATTCGGCACGAATCGTGAGCGTTCAGGAAGCGAATTCCTCCCCAGTGGTTTGGACTGAATAGAGTATCGCAGGTAAATCTAATCGAATCTTGCTCGGTTCCCATGGCCATGAGTAGTCCATTGACGGTGAATTGAGAATAGGAATCAAAAATCACCTCGACGCCCGCTTCAATCACGAGTGTAGCCGTATCTTCAATCGTCACATCACCCGCGACATAATACGGATTGCAAGCCACGGTCAGCGTACCGCTGTGAGCTCCATCCAATACATGGCAATCGTAGATTCCCATTCCCTGAACAATGACCGTTTCGTTTTCGTCAAGTCCGCCGAAGGAAATCTGGACACTGTCAAGATAAGAAATATTTCGCCGCGGCGTGAACGTCAATTCGATTTCGACGCTGTCTTGTGCGGGAATTTGCGCTGAGGTTGGATGCGCTTGAAAAACAAGCGTATCCGTCACCCGAATGCCTGCGGCGTGCAAGGGATTTTCGGTGGGATTATGAATCCAGAAACTCAACGTCGAAGCACTACGATAAAGCACGTCACCAAAGTCCAGTGAGTCTGGCGACAGCGAATAATCTGGCGGTGTTTGCGGGAAGTAAAAAGCTCCGATATCAGCAACGGTTCCGTCTGAATCCGGCAGCAGAGTCGGATCACCCGCATCAATACATGGAGAGCCATCTAAGAGATAATAATCGTTCGCCGATGTATCCACAAACGTCGGATCCAGTATAATGTTGAAGTAAACATCCGACGAATCGTCGTTGGCGTTCGTGGTCACGAGCTCGCCAATACCGGGAGGACCATTGGATGGATCATTATCGCCAAAAACAATATTTCCTTCACTATTGCCGAAAACATCGCAGTACTTCATTTGGCTTTCTTCAGCTTCCCAAAACCAGATTCCGTAACCTTCGGAAAAGGCGATGATGGTGCTGTTAAGGGTCGGCGAGGAAAACTGGCAATACATGCCACAGTCTAAATCAACCGCTGAGTTGTTGCTGATCGTACAGTTCGTGAAAACCGGCGAAGCCGCGTCGACAAACACTCCGCCAGCGTCATCATCTGAGAAGTTTCCAAAAATTGTACAACGGGTGAAGATCGCGGTGGTTTCATAACAATGTACTCCACCGCCTCTGTAAGCAGCTGTGTTGTCGCTGATGACGCAATCGGTAATGATCGGCGAGGAATCAGAATTGCAATTCAATCCACCACCATACTGACCGGAATAGTTATCGCTGATAGTGCAATTCTCAAAGATTGGCGAAGAATCCTGGGAATAATACCCCCCGCCGCCATCGTGCTCCGAATAGTTATTGTTGATGATGCAATCGGTGAGAGTCGGCGAGGAGTTTGCGCAATACATACCCCCGCCGTTTTGTTCGCTATAGTTGCTGTCTATTGTACAAGTGGTAAGGGTCAGGGAAGAAGTATAGCACCACACCCCGCCGCCATGGGAATGGGCTGAGTTGTCGCTGATGGTGCATTCGGTGAGATCCAGCGAAGCATATCGGCAAAGCACGCCGCCCCCTTCGCGATCGGAATGGTTATTGTTGATGACGCAATCGGTGAGAGTCGGCGAAGAACTACCTTGAGAAGAAATCCCGCCGCCCCAGCGGTTCGCTGTATTACCGTTGATAGTACAATTCGTGAAAGTCGGCGAAGAATTATTCTGGCAGGACACCCCGCCGCCATCGCCGCTTGCTGTATTACCGCTAAACGTGCAAGTCGTGAAGTCTGGCGAAGAATTGACACAATGCACCCCGCCACCGTCATCGCCTGATGTATTACCGCTGATGATACAATCGGTCAAGGTCGGAGAGGAAGCATTGAGAACCATACCACCACCATCGTTGCCTGTTGTGTTGCCGCTGATGGTACAATTTGAGAAGGTCGCCGACGAGGAAAGGCAAGATACCCCGCCACCGTAAGTTGCCTCGTTGTTTCGGAAAACGCAATGAGTGAAGGTCGGGGAAGATTGATAGCAATACACCGCACCGCCATGAGTTCCCCAGCCGCCGGTCGCGTAACCGTATTCGACGAGACAATAAGCTAATTGACTGCCGGAACTGCCATCATGGTCGAAGAACAGACGGCGCCAGCGGTCAGGATTCGCTGTGGTGTCGGTCGTGAAGATAATGGAATCGGTTTCGGTTCCCACAGCCAAGAGAGTGCCATAGATGGCGAAAACATAGGCGCTGTCAAAGTGGAACATCGTGCCCGGCATGAGCGTCAGAGTGCTGTCTTCGTCAACGTAAATGTTTCCGACAACATGATATTCACCGGGACCGAGCGTGCCACTGAGCCATCCGGAAAGCGGGTCATGAACTACTTCAGGCCCCGTCTTCACGAGCCAGAAGTCATCAGTGCCCGCCCCGTAAGAAGAGGTATTCCCCCCAAGGATATAGCCGCCGTCTGACGTCTGCTGAACCGAAAAGCAATTATCCCAACCACTTCCCCCGAAGGTGCGGCTCCACAGGCTGTCTCCGTTGCTGTCCGTCTTCACCAGCCAGAAATCATCAGAGCCCGCCCCGTAGGACTCGGTATAGCCCCCAAGGATATAGCCGCCGCCCAATGTCTGCTGAACCGACTGGCATTCCTCATGGCTGCTTCCCCCGAAGGTGCGGCTCCACAGGCTGTCTCCGTTGCTGTCCGTCTTCACCA